>JBDSKY010000028.1:0-10621 GCA_039916675.1 Bdellovibrionia bacterium | reverse complement strand
CCATTTAAGTCAGAAATATTCCAGATAATATTTATCATCAATTATCTTGGAAATTGATTGCCTTTATTTTTACGTTTAGAAGCCTAGCAGGAAAATTATGAAAACTAAGTTTTTTTATCCAAAGAAGGTGCGGCCTGAATTGAATAAAGCTCAGCTTCTTCGACAGGCGGAACTACTTTCCCGTTTCGAGTAGCGTAAAGGCGTGTAAACTCTGCTCCATAAAGTAAAATTGCCGTCGAAAAATATACCCATAAAAGAAATACAACTAATGACCCTACCGCTCCATAGCTGGAGGACACACTGCTATGACCTAGATAAAGGCCAATTAGAAATTTACCAACAGTAAAAAAGAATGCTGTGACAACGCCCCCAATCCAAACATCTTTCCAAATCAGTTTCACATCAGGAAGGATCTTAAATATAGCGGCAAATAAAACAGTAGTCACTCCAAAGGAAAGTGCCGCATTAACGACATGCCAAAAGACCTCTCCTCCCGGAAGCCTGTTCCCGAGAAACTCCCCCAATGCCGCGATGAAGGTCGTTAGGATCAAGGAAACAAGTAAAAGAAAAGCAATGACCAGGACCATGGAAAAGGTCAGAAGTCTCTTGTGAACAAGTGCCCAAAAACTGTGAGTAGACTTTAGTCTCACCTTCCAGATCATATTGAGAGACTGCTGGAGCTGTTGAAATGCGTTTGACGCTCCTACGACCAAAGTCACAATGCCTACCAGAGTAGCAAAAATGCCAGTATTCGGTCTTTGGGCCGAGCTTTTTACCATCGCCTGAATCGCTTCAGCGCCGTCGGCTCCGATCAGGTCATTGATACCTTTGAAAATTTGTCCGTTGCTTGCCTGCTCCCCAAAAACAAAACCAGCAACTGCAATCGCAATTACCAGCAGCGGGGCAATAGAAAAAACCGTTGAATAAGCTAGCGACCCGCTCATCATGGATACATTGTCATCGCTCCAAGCAAAGGCAGTGGACTTTAAAAGTCCTGCAGCATTCTTAATCTTTGAGATCATTTCCTTTTCCTCCTCGTCATTAAAAGAAGGATATTAGCTACGATTTCAGATGCCAAGCCTTAAGCTGAAGGAATGATTCAATTCCATAAGTGGAAAGAGTAGTTCCAATTCCTGAATGCCCCCTGCCCGACCATGGTAAATTGGGACTGACCCGGTCGCAACAATTCCAATAAACTGAGCCACTATTCATCTGAGATAGGATCGTCTTCATTTGCGACTTATCCTGGGTGTAAACACTGGAAGTGAGTCCGTAGGGCGTATCATTCATCAACTGAATGGCTTCTTCATCACTTTGTACTTTTTGAATTCCAATTAACGGCCCAAAGGTTTCTTCACGCATCAAGTCCATTGAATGATTGACATCCGACAACACGGTAGGCTCAAAGTAAAATCCCGGTCGTTTCATACGTTGTCCACCCAGCAGAAGTTTGGCGCCTTTTTTGCGCGCATCTGCCACTTGGTTTTCTAGAAAACTTAGATTGGCCTCACGAGTGATTGGGCCCAAATAAGTCTGAGGATCAATGGGATCTCCCACCACAAAGGACTGAACGGTTTGCACAAAGGCTTCCACAAATTCAGAATATATTTTTTCCTGCACATAAATTCGTTCCACCGAGCAGCAGCTCTGCCCCGCATTATAAAAGGCTCCGTCGGCTGTGGCCGCAGCTACTGCCAACGGGTCAGCATCTTCGCGCACATATACAGGGTCTTTCCCTCCTAGCTCCAACTGAACTCGAATCATCCTTGGGCCCATTGTTTCCAAGATTTTTTTTCCAGTCCCATAAGAACCGGTAAAAAACACCCCCTGAATTGGAAGCTTCAGCAATTCCTCTCCAATGGTCCCGGTGCCAATCACGGAGGCAAAAACATCTTGTGGTACTCCCGCCTCATGGAGTAGCTGTTCGATTCGCAGCCCGGTTAGAGTCGCAAACTCGGAAGGCTTATAAAGGACAGCATTTCCAGTCAGCAATGCAGGAATCCAAACATTAGCTCCCACTAGATAAGGATAATTCCAGGCTGAAACGTTGGCGATAACGCCCAGAGGTTCATGGGAGATCCTCTCTTCAAGACCTGAAGTTTGGAAAACCATAGAATCCTTGAGCATTGCGGGAGTCGTTTCGAGAAAAAAATCAATGCGGCCTAACACGCCCTGTAGTTCGTTTTTAGACTGTGTGATTGGCTTTCCGACTTCGAGGGTCAGAGTGTCCGCTAAAGAGTCTTTGTTCGATACAAGGAGCTCCCGAAAATTTCTAATAATCTGGAGCTTTTTCTCCAAGGGGACTTTGGCCCACTGGAGCTGAGCTATCCGAGCTTTCTCGAACTTGGACCTGATTGAGCTTTCGGAATCTGTAGGTACCTGTCTTATCACTTCACCAGTAGCGGGATTCAGGATGGATAAACTCATGTTTCGTAGGTCGCCTTTCGTTTTTCTTGCTTCCATCTCTCAGCTGCTTCTAGAAAGGAGCGGAGAAGTGGAGCACTGGGAAGAATATCTTTTCCCTGACGCTTCGAATCGTGAAATTCAGGATGCCACTGAACCCCTAAAACGAAAGCTTGTGATTTCATTCGGATGGCCTCAACTACTCCGTCCGAGATTGTCCTGGCTTCCACGACTAAATCCCTACCCAGCTTTTGAATGGCTTGATGGTGAATTGCAGTCACTGAAAGAGGAACGGATAAATTATTAGGATAAATATTTAGTAAAAGAGAGTCAGCCTCCAACTGAATCGGATGACAATTTAAATCATAAATGTCGGGATCGCGATGCAGGCAAGACGTTTTTATCTGCGATGGAATGTCCTGATAAAGCGTGCCCCCTAATGCTACATTCATCAGCTGTGCCCCTCGGCATACTCCTAAAATCGGCTTCCCAGCTTGTAGAAAGGCGTGGAAAAGTTCTATTTCATAAGCGTCCCGGGGTGCATCTCCGCCCCATTCAGGCTTGAGCGGCTCTTCTCCATACGATTGTGGAGAAACATCGGCACCTCCATGCAAAACGAGGCCATCTAGTTCTGCTAAATAATCTTGAAGCTGAATTGCCGAATTTTTGCGCAGCGTCGGAATAAGCCAAGGCATAGCTTTAAAAGGGAATGCATCAGGACCTTGAATCCAATGAGCCATGGACTGTTCCATATAAAGCAAGGTCTTGGCTTTAAATACTCCCCGTTTTGGATCGGGCGGCATGAAACAAGAGGATACTCCAATTTTTAACATATCGACGCTCAGAGAGCCTCTGAAAAGATCTGCTTAAAATCTTTCGGAGTGCAAGTTCGTGGATTGTTCTGATGGCAGCTATCCTCAAAAGCAAGTGTGGAAACTCGATCTATAAATTTTTGATCCAAGGGGGATGAAAACTTTAGCCCAGCCTTGGAAAGGTAGTTAGGCATTCCAATTTGAGTTTTTAGTTCTTCCAACCAGCTAATAAATCCTTCGCCGGTAGAGTTCTTCAAACCGATGGCGACGGCCATTGAATGAAAACGTTCCGGCACTGCCGAAATATTGAATTTGAGTGCATGATTGATCATTAAACCGTTGGTCAATCCATGATGCAGATTCGCAATCGTGGAAAGTGCATGAGCGCAGGAATGGGTAAGACCCAAGCCTTTTTGAAATGCTATCCCACCCATAATGGACGACATCAACATTCCCGCTCGGGCTTCAATATTGTTTGGCTCACGGACACATTTTTCCAAATGAGTAGCGGCCAATTTCAAGCCTTCCAAGGCAATCCCGTCACAGAGCGGATGGTAACCTTTGGCGAGGTAAGATTCTACGCAATGAGTGAGCGCATCCATCCCAGTAGCAGCGGTGATGGAAGCAGGCATGGACAAAGCCAGTTCTGGATCAGCAAATACGGCCTTAGCTAGCAGTTTAGGGGAAAAAATAATTCTTTTAATATGCGTTTTCTCGTCGGAAATTACAGTACTCCGTCCGACCTCACTGCCAGTACCTGCCGTAGTAGGAATAGCCACCCAGAATGGTATGGGACCGTCAATCGGAAGCGCATCCGCTCGGCCATCTTCGTAATCAAACAAATCTCCACGATGAGCGACCATCAGCGCAACAGCTTTGGCCACGTCCAAGGCGGCCCCCCCACCTATTGCTATTATCGAATCCGCGTTATGAAATCGAAAGCAATTTACTCCTTGAATGACTTGAGATTCACCCGGATTACCGGTAATTTCTGAAAATACCGCAACGCTCAGACCTCCCGCCTCAAGACTGGCCTTAATCTCCTGGAAAAAAGAGAGTCCTACTACTCCCTGGTCAGTGATGATTAAAGGAAGCCTGAAACCATGGTCTTTGAAGAATCCCGGAAGGTTCTTTCGAATACCAGGACCGAAATGGATAGGGGTGGGAAAACTAAAAGTATAGGTTGCCATTGGATAGTGCCTTTCTAAATAATTTCGAAGTAACGTTTCATTTCCCAGTCCGTCACCTGATCCTGGAACTGTCTCCACTCCCAATACCGAGTATTAGCAAAGTGTTCGATGAATTCATTTCCAAAGAGTTCCCGCGCCAGCGTAGATTTTTCCATTTTTTGGGTTGCTTCCCAAAGATTTCGTGGAAGCCTTTCGCCCCCCGGCTGAAGGTACGAACTTCCGATCACAGGCTTTGAAGTTAATGTCAGTTTATTTTTGATTCCGTAGAGCCCGCTGGCAATCCCTGCAGCTACTACTAAATAAGGATTTACGTCCGAACCTGGCACACGGGTCTCCAGACGCGTAGATTTTGAGCTTCCCGGAATAACTCGTAAGGCAGTAGTGCGATTGTCTACTCCCCAGCTCACCTTGGTCGGAGCCCAGTACCCATCGACCAGTCTTTTATAGCTGTTGATGGTTGGTGCGTAAAACGGCAGGATTTCAGGCAAGCAGGCGAGTTGACCTGCCACATAGCTTTTGAAAATATCACTCATGTGATTGGGGTCTGTTTCATCGTAAAATACATTCTTTGGACGAGAGTTATCCAGATCCCAAAGGCTTTGATGAAGGTGGCCACTGCAACCTGGAAGCTGAGAATTCCATTTCGCCATAAAGCTGGGAAGAATGCCAAAGCGATGTGCGATTTCTTTCGCGGAAGTTTTGAATAAAACGGCGCGGTCAGCGGTCTCTAGCGCGTCTGCCACCTGAATGGCAGCTTCCATTACTCCCGGACCTGTCTCAGTGTGGAGCCCCTCGATTGGGATTTTAAAAAGCCGGAGTTCGTCCATCAGTGCTGCAAAGTAGGGTTGATTCATACTGGCACGAACGATCGAGTAGCCGAAATTTCCTGGAGTCAGAGTTTCTGGCTGTATGTAATTTTTTGCGGCGAGTGATTGAGGAGTTTCCCGAAAATTAAACCACTCAAATTCCATTCCACAAAGGGCCTTAAAACCTGCCTCTTGAGCACGCGCAATCACACCCTTAAGGAGTTGCCGGGGGCAAACCGGAAGTGCCTTTCCTGGTGAAGCCTCGAAGTCTGCTAGAAAAAAGGGCAGCTGATTTTCCCAGGGAATTTGTCGGTAGGATTTGAAATCAATGCGGGCAAGGGCATCCGGATAACCCGTATGCCACCCGGTATAACGCGAGTTATCATAACAGGCATCGGATGAGTCCCATCCAAAAACTACGTTGCAGAAGCCGAAACCGCTTTCTGCTGCCGAATAAAACTTATCTTCGTGAAGATATTTTCCGCGGAGGATTCCGTCGATGTCCGTAACCGCGACTTTAATTTTATGATGACCTGATTCCCGGAGAGTTTTGAGCGTTGCTTCCATCTTGACGGCCTATTATCACAGTTAGAAGAAGTCCGGGAAATCATTCACCCACGCATTCAAAAGATCTGAAATCAATTGCGCCGGATCGCATTCGGAAACCATAATAAATTGAACCGACAATAAGTAGCGTAAAAAAAATGAGTGCGGTCCCCGGATTATAATAAATGATTGCGAGCAGACTGACCGCTGAGAACGACAGCGCGACCCCTGGAAACCAGGGATAAAATGGAACTCTAAAAGGTCGCGTTAAATTCGGTTGCTGGTGCCTAAGTACAAATAGGCTGATCATGCTAACAACATACATGAACACAGCACCCAAAGCCGATAACGTGATTAACTCGTTGGTCTTTCCGGAAAGAAGAGAAATTACACCTACGATCCAACCGGTTCCTATGGCCCAGTGCGGCGATTTGAACCGCCGGTTTATCTGAGAAAGGCTTTTGGGTAAGAATCCCGATCTCGCTAAAGCAAAGACTTGACGAGAACAGCTATAAATAATTCCATTCAAAGACGCGACAAGACCGAAGATCCCAATCCCCGCTAAAGCTTTTACCAGAGGGTGATCATGTCCCAACGCCATTGCCATTGCTTCTGGAACAGGATAATCCATTTGGCTTAAACTTCGCCAATCTCCGACTCCTCCGGACGCCAGCATCACAGCAAACGCCAAAATCACTAAAGTAATAATCCCGCTGATGTAGCCCTTTGGAATATCCTTCTCCGGATTTCTCACCTCTTCAGCTGACATTGCCACGCCCTCTATCGCCAGAAAAAACCAAATAGCATAAGGGATCGCGGCAAATACCCCAGAAACCCCAGCTGGATAGGGATCGACCAGAAAATTGTTCAGTTTGAAGTGGGGCCCAACGATTCCGATAAAGACTACAAGTTCTGCAACGGCAATTAACGTAACAATTAACTCAAATCTCGCCGTGTGTTTCACGCCCAGTAAATTAATGGCACTAAATACAAAGAACACCGAAACTGACGCCTGAATCACAGTGATCTGAGGAAATATAAAATGAGCATAACTTCCAAGCGCCAAGGCTATCGCCGGCGGAGCAAATAAGAATTCGATAAGTGCGGCGTATCCAGCGATAAACCCAGCCCAAGGTCCCATGGCTTTCGTTGCATAAGCGAAAGGTCCGCCAGCGTTTGGAATCGCTGTCGTAAGCTCGGTAAAGCTAAAAACGAACGTGGTATACATGATCGCCACGAAAGTTGTGGAAAGCAGGAATCCGACCGTACCTGCAGCATTCCACCCATAGCTCCACCCGAAGTATTCTCCCGAAATCACTAGTCCAACAGCAATACTCCAAAGATGAATAGGACGAAGGCATTTGTCCAATAAAACGGGGGCTCTCTGCTGCACAGTTATTCCTCAAAAATGTGAATAGGTGACTGAACTAAGAACCTTGGTGACATCGGTCTCCGTTCAAGTCAAGCTTCTTCATTCACACATGAGTTGCTGACATAACTTACATCCTTTTTTATAATTAGGTCTAATTATAAGTTTTTATGAGTTATTCTGCAATTGAAGGTCCAGTGTCCAAACTGACACATTCCCCAACTAAATTTATTTAGATAAGATGTAAATCATATAGAGAGCAAAATATGAGAAAACTAAAAATTCTTCTAATGATCGCATCTTTCCTACCAGCAATGCTACAGATGGTATATGCGAATGAAACGGCCGCTCCGCGAAAGTCCATCTTGAAGCCTATGACTTCGGAAATTCCCTCAAGTCCCGGAACCCCCACAAAAGCAGTCAATTTCGATTTAGAGAAAAACGAAATAAAAACATTTAAAAAGAGGGAAGTTATTCAGCCTTCTTCTTCTCCCTCCGGACTACTAGATCGAACGAAAATGAAGTTCACCCGGATAAAACACCAGATAAAGAAAAAACTCCAACACTAGACTTTGGTATATTAGAAGTCAGGTTTTCTTAAAACCTTTTCCAAATTTTCCAAACGAGAACTTAGCCGCGATATTTTGGATTGAGGTATTTCTTTTTTCCAGTTTCCTTTGACAGCTTGATCAAGAAGTACATTCAATTTTAAAGCTTGCTTCCAATCCCTAGCTACGTACTCAGGAAATCGAGAAGAAGAGAAATCTCGAAATGAATAGGCTCGCCAAACAAAAAAACCTTGAAGCTTCAACCAGTTCACGCGGGGATGTTCAGGATTAAATCCGCGAGGGACACGACTTGAAATTCTTTCGTCTGAAAATCCGTCGGGAAAAGAATTCGCAAAAGTCTTCCATGCGAAGATACGATCAAAGGGGGTTGAATCTTGTGCAATCGCTTCTCTTACAGCTCGAAGTTGTCTCGACGAGGGCATATAGAGCCCCCCTGCCGCAAGAACGGAATCTCCCTCTAAGTCCTCCGGATTAATCATGAAAAAAAGACTGGGATTATGCTCAAAGCGTGAACCTGAGGGGACGGAAGCCGAATAAGAGATCCAATTTTTATAGAGGGAACCTCGTTCAGCCACTTTATTGGCCGAACATTTAAGCCTTCCTATCCCTTTTTGGGGAAAATGATAACCCAAGGCAGCTGTTCCAAGTTCCGTCTTTAAGTGACGAGCAAGGTTCTGCAGCGGCAAAAGCAATCTAGCGTCATACTCAGTTCTATTTTTTTCTAACCAGTCTGGCCGCTTCTGACGTGAAGCTTTCATAATAAATTCAAGCGTCTTCTTAGAAAAACCAGGCAACAAATTATTTTTCATCGATTCGAACTTAAATCAAACTTCGAAGAACGTGAAGGTCAATTTTAGTGAAGACGCCGCTTACGAAGTTTGCCAAATTTTGCTTAACTAGCAACCTGGTCTTCTGGGCGATTGATCTGATCGAGCGGAATTTCTATTCCTTTCCATGAGAGAAGCGCCTCGCGTATACCCATCAACAAATCATCAGGCGTATTGAATTGCTCGCGATTCATATGCTCGGTGATATCCCTGATCGGAATGTAATTACCGTCACCTAATTCAAGTTCGATATCACCGAAACTATAATCAATCCCATGACGATCCATGGGAAATTCTTCCCACGCCTCACTTCGAACCGCATCCACTAAAGCATAGACTCCTTGAATGTGCCGGACCGGTTCTTCAATAATCCGGTCGATACTATCCTCTTCCTCTTTTTTTGCTTTTAACTTTTTTTTCATATGCAACCCCAATTAGTGAAAGCAATGTGCATGCCTAGAACTGGGTGTGAAAAGTCAAGTATCCAAAACCAAGCCTCCTTCGTGTTCGACAGTCCACGACGGCGGCTCTAGTAGGTGATACTTTTGACATTTGCCAAGTCTTCGGGAAATTTGTTGAAACTTAAGCAGACCCTGTAGTATTAAGGTGCAACGCCATGCGTTATCTTAAATCATTCCCAGCACTTTTGCTTATTTTTTTAATAGTTGCCGGGTGTAATAAAAACGAGCTCCTGACTTCAGCACCAGGAGCGTACCGTGGCTCAGTGATAATGAAACGGTCTGGACATACTAGCCAGACTCTTATTGCGTCTCAAATTAATGTCCAATCAAAATCCCAACTCGAGATCAAAAGTTCTTCGATTGAAGATGGGAAGGTAACTACCATAGGGGTGCGCGCCGAGAGTAAAAAGAAAATCCGGCTTTTACTTCCCGATTGGGAAAACCTTGAAATCCTACTTACCAGGAGTATTGAAACATGTTTTGAGTCAAAGGCCGATGAAGGAACGCCCTCTGCCACTGTGTGCTTTAATGGATTGGATCTTACCATCGATTTAAATTGGGGACCAGGGGGAGACGCTTTTACCTTGTCAGTAAGTCAAGAAACTGCTTTTCAGCACCCGATTTTTGAAAAGCCGAAAAGCTACTCTGTTTTAGAATTAATTGACCAAGCGGTATCCCAAAACTTTGATTCAGCAATTCAGTTCGAACATGTCATTCAAGCAAAGCTTACAACCGAGACTGCGTATTTAAACCTTGTCCCTCACATTTCGCTGGGTAGCGCTTTAAATCTTGCTACTTTAACTCCTATTGGATACCTCAAAACCGTCGGAGATCTGGTACCGTTTTTGTTTCCTACCCGGTGGCTCCAAGCAAGAGAAGCCCACTATCGATCCGAAGCAGAGTTTGATGCCTGGATTTTAGCGAAAGCGAATGCAGCAAATGTCACCGAAGGACTTGCTTACGGCGTACTGCGTGACGAGGCCATATTGGCTGCTTTCAATGAACAGCATAAATGTCTCCAAGACGTTCTGGAGCGGGTGAAAGGCCTTGAGCTTTCAGATCGTATTCAGCCTGGTGCTTCGGATGACATAGAGATCATCATCAATTCAGTAGATCAAGGAATTGTAATTCTCCGTTCGACCTTAGTTCAAGAAAAAATGGCGCTTGCCCAAGCCTGCGGATTTTATAACTTTGCGGCTATCACTGATGTCGAGTCGACAGCTAAACCTTCACTTAGATTTCTTCGCCCTTACGATGAGATTGCTGTCAAGAAAATGTCAGACATGACAATCGATCGCTCCTACGAACTCAGGCAAATTAATGCATTAATTAAAGTCGCACGCCTGGGGAAAACTGAACGTCAGTACCAGTGGCTCGATCCAACTGGTGATCAAACTGGCGGACTTGGGATTAGCTTAGCACCCTATGTCAAAATTGGAATATCACAAATTCAAGAGCTTATTATAAAACGCCAGAAACTTGAATCGGAACTCATCAGTGGAGTCGCCCGAGCGGTGACTATCGCAAATCAATCGCTAGAAAGCTATTTACTGGCGGAGGTCGCCTTAGGCATCGACAATAGGCGTATCGACCGGCAACTGTACAATTTGAAGGCAGGAGTTAATTGGTCTCTAGGAG
>JBDSKY010000027.1:0-3897 GCA_039916675.1 Bdellovibrionia bacterium | reverse complement strand
GTCATGCGAGGTAACGTTTCATTGACCTCCGAAACAATACGTTCTACATGCGTTTGCTGAATCTGGGCTGAGTTCACATTTGCTCTGATCCTTTGGAGTTCCCGAATTTCTACCCGTCTGTTGTTCGTTGCTTGTCTTGCTTGCTCTAATCTGTTCCGTGCATCCGCGGTCGCCCTATCAACGGCGTCTTGTATTCTTTGCTCTCTTTCACTGACTCCAATGTGTTTTTTTCTATCTTTAAGTTGATTAATGCTGGTTTTTGCCCACCCCCAAATTTCAACAACATACTTAGATACTTCGGCGTAGCTTTTATAATATTTGTCAAACCCCGCCTGATTTAGGTCCCTGATCTGTCGATGAGGAGATTTCTGGTTGTCATTGAAAGTTTTTAGCGTTTCATGATTTATTGAATCGAGTTGACGAGATTTAGAATTAAACTCTGTAGTAAGAGCTTCAAGATCATTAATTAAGCGATCAACGTCAGCGGAACTTCTTAATTGGTCATGCCTGGCGTTAAATTGATCTTGATCAAGAAGTGAATTTTGACTTGAGGCTACACTGTTAACTTTATTGACCTGAGTGGAGCCGTAGTAATTGTCAAATGATTGGGCGACCCAAAGCAATTCGAATGCCATACCTTGCATGTCCACTCCCTGTGGCACGGGGTTCTGTGGGGCAAAAAGATTGGGTGTAGCTGGTAATGATAAAAATTTCGGAGCTTCATAAGGCGTGGGTAAATTGTTTGGTAGTGCGACGCTATTGGAATTGGATTGATCCCCGAAAGTATACTGGCTCATAGGAGGAGCCTGATAGGGTTGACCTCCTCCTCCATTTAAATCATTCCCTGTATGGCTAGAACCAGAATTGCCATTAGAAGGTTGAGACCCACCTGAAAAATTACCCCATGATGTTTGGATACTAGGGGGGCAAGGAGGGGGTACTGGATTCATGAAGTCAGGTTGACCTATTATATTTGTGGCAAATGCCTGAGGACCAAAAAGAAGAAGTTCCAACGAAATACTGGCAAATACGTGCAGAGTTAAAAACTTTTTAGATTTAAACATGGCTATCTCAAATACTCTCATCGTTTAGGGTTTGTAGAGCTTGCTCTTCGACGGCTATGAGCCTTTCGAGTTCTGCCAGAGCTACCCGCGTTTGTTCCTGTATCTCTGCTGTCTCTGACTCTGCTTTGTACTCATCGCTTTGATAGGCGAGTGGAAGGTCGCAATCGTTAACGGAGGCAGTTAAGACTCTGTGCATCCCCTCACAGGTTGGATACTCCCCTTTAACTACAAAGTTGGCTTTGATAGCCAAAAAGAGCTTGTTGTCAAAGTTCTCTCTATTGGTAACTAACCGTCTTTCAATATCTATGGCGTGCTCATTGCTTCTTGTTTCGGCCAAGCACATGTATATCTCATTCCCAACAGGTGTTTCACAGAGTAGGAAGGTTCTTTGTGCTGCATATGAGCTAAAAGAAGCAGTGAGTAAGAGTAAGACAGCTAAACACTTTGAAGCGCTGGAAGATTTCATCAAGTCCCCTAAAAAAACTCTGTAGCTATACTAGGAGTCTAAAATATATACAATAAATATTATTTATTAACTTATGTTAACTAAAGTGATTTAACAGGTAGGCAAAAGATTTGGAGGAAGCATAGAATTTCAAATGGGCCGTTATAAAGTTCGTTTTTGTCTTTCCGACTCATTAGAAACTCCTAGCGAGCCAGGCGTTCCCAAGGAAATACGGTCGATATCTGATCCATTGGACCCAGTTAGTTCAAAAATCGAACTTTTCACTTATGTACTTAGACTTTTTTAAGCATCATCCTTCTTTCACGTCGCACAACTAAAGCTAGCTAGATATCTACCCTAACTTGTCGTTTTATTTGATTTATTAGACTTCTCAAACACCTTACATCATATTCATTAAATAATTGACTAAATGCCTACCATATTAGATGATAAACTATAGACATTTAATATGAGGCCCAATATTTAGGCCTATGAAGTAGGGAAGACTCATGAATAGAAAAGTAATTCCAATTATTGCAGTATACCTCTTGACCAACATTTTTTATTCCCCAACCTTCGTTTTTGCAGACACTGATCCCGCAACACCTGCCTCTGATGGAATGAAGGTGAAACGCTCAAGAACGGGCTCCTACACTTATGGCAAAGTCACGGAGAAGAAAAAGACCTTTTGGGGCAAAGAAAAACTCGTAACCACTGAGATGGATGAATATGGAAAACAAAGAAAGACCACAGTAACAAAAGGCAAAAACTCTATAACCATTCAATCCGGAAACGTGAAAATTGTAGAAAAACAAACTCACACTGGGGAGATAACACGCACCACCACAAAGGGGCGCTGGGGTAACAGATCGACCCTCACAGTCAAGACTGCGCCTAAAAAAGATGACGAAGGCAATATTTATCACGACACCATAAAGGAGCATTACAAAGCTGGACTGGCCAGCGGTACAAAGAACTTTTTCCGGAGCCAACCTTCGGCAGATGAAGCGGAAGCAGAAATCAGAGCCAAACGATTAAAAAATGAAACCACCTTTAGAAACCTCCAGGACGTCCACAACAAAGCTGAAGGAAACGAAAATGCTTATAGAAATTTTACCGGCCGCGATTTACATGGTTCCGGCGCTCCTATAATACGTGGGCTCGAAACAATTAATGGCCAAGCTCATCATGATAAAATTGCAGAGGAATTAGCAGAGGCGGCGGCGGCGAAACGTAGGCCATCTCAAAACAAGGTTACGCCACAAGCTCGACCCGCTCAACAAGATCAGCAATCTCAACCGAATCAGCAATCTCAACCGAATCAGCAATCTCAACCGAATCAGCAATCTCAGCCGAATCAGCAGTCTCAGCCGAATCAGCAGTCTCAGCCGAATCAGCAGTCTCAGCCGAATCAGCAGTCTAAATCTACGGAAGCTAAACTACAGGACGACGCTCACACTAAATCCCTTCAGAATGAAATTACCCGACTTACAAGAGCGGTAAATACAGGTGCCTTAGACCCTGAAGCTGTGGCAAATGCGAAAGAACAAATTGAGGTAAATAAGCGCGAAATTGAAAAGTCCAAATCTACCATCCCTAGTTCCGCCTTAGCTAAAACTCCTATTTCAAAGGGCTCGGAATACACAGGACGAAAATGGATACACAACGGCAAAGAAGGCGACGAAAGTAAGTGGACTACCAACACACCGGCAAGTCCCATTTTAACTTCAGGAAGCAACCCGCAAGCCCAGGCCACCACCGACAAAATAAACCTTCAGGTCAAACATCAGCCCACGGAAGTACAAACTAAAGATTTGCAAAAAAAACTGATGGGTGAAATCGAAGGGGGCCACTGGGAACTTAAAAAAGTAGTAAAACCGAAAGCATTAACCGAATCTATTGTAAAAACTGAGGCCTCACCTGTACCTAAAATATCGACACCACCTACGGATTGGGCAGCCTTGAAAGCGGACAAGATTCACATGATGGAAGCTTGGGGAAAAATAAAAGACCAACCAAGTATTCGTGATGGTGCCTATCAAAAATTCTCTAAGCACTGGAAGGAAACTCACCCAATTGTTTCAACTTCGAAACCTAGCGAACCCGGATCAGTCGGCACTCCTGTCTCAATTCCAAAAACTAACGATCCTGAATCGGCCGGCTCTCCTGTCGTAACCCCGGTTGCAAATCTCGCTACAGCTCACACTAAGACTCCGGCGGGAACTGCGGCAGGAAATCTCCAAGAAAAACCTATTCCTGACGATGTTGGAGACGAGAAAACTAGTAATACTTCAAGCGTAATCTCACGACCACAATCAGCGAATTCAACCGTAGAGTCGCAACCTCAATCAACAACAGGAGCCAAAACGGCTCCCATAATTCCCCCTC
>JBDSKY010000026.1:0-3027 GCA_039916675.1 Bdellovibrionia bacterium | reverse complement strand
GACCAAATTCAGGGCGCAGATGTGCGTTCTTCCCCGATCGAAAGAACGGAAGGACTAGGTTTTTGAAATTTTGGAGAATAAAAATTTTTTGGGTTGGATTGCTGCGGTGATTCCGCCGATTTGGGTTGGAAATATTGACACTGCTACTCGAACGTAAGTACTTGATTCTTAAGTGGTTGAAATTAAAAAAGCTCTTACCGAATTCACGATAAGAGCTTGGAAATTTGGAGGTGACGGTCGGACTCGAACCGACAAAACAAGTGATTTGCAATCACTGCCATTAGCCAATTCTGGTACGTCACCCCACTTGATTCAACTGCTAACAAGCCGGCACCTAGTTTGTCAATCTCACAAATGGCCGTTTTCTAAAAAACCGATTTAAACTCCCCGCAAAGATCCCCAAAGGACCTTATGGAGTTGGATCTGCAAACGAACAGGAAGTTTATCGGCAAGAATCTTTTCTGCAAGCCACTTAGATTCAACCCCAGGAAAGCTTCCAGGAGTTTCAGGCGCTGGATTAGCGGCGGAAAAAAGTATTTCTTGCGTTGGAATTTTAGCAATCCACTGTTTTGCCCAATCGTAATCCTCGACCGAAGCAATGACGAATTTAACCTCATCCGTGGGCTTTAAGTATTTAAAGTTTTTTTCAAATCCTCCGCGACACATGCCGCTAGAAGGAGTCTTGATGTCCATTATGATGCGAGCATTCTCGGTAACTCGCTCAATGGAAACTTCACCATGGGTTTCAATACTGACTTTATAGTTCTCTTTAACAAGCGCCTCAAGCAGCTCAGGAGTCTGTCTCTGAAGTAAAGGTTCTCCGCCAGTGAGCAAGGCATGTTGAACTTGGTACGGACGAATGGTCTCTATAATTTCGGATATCCTTAATCGCTTACCACCCTTGAATGCATAAGAGGTATCACAATAGGTGCACCTGAGATTACAGCCCGTAAGGCGAATGAAAGCAAACGGGATCCCAGAGAGAGAGGTTTCTCCCTGTAGACTATGAAAAATCTCGGTAATGAGTAGATCGTTAAAAGCCATGGCGGGATGTACTTAACACAAAGCGTGAGTTTCTAAAAAGAATAAGGAAGGAACCCCTAGCTGCATCCTGCCTCCAGGGGCTCCCTAGATGGAAGAGGAGGTCCTTTTGGGGACCCCCCTTGAACTTTTTAGCTGGGACAACCTTGTCCCTGCGTTATGCCTCCTTTGGTAGCCCGGCTAGCTAAACTGAGGGGAATCAGTCTTTAGCCCCGTGGCTTTGCGTCCCGGCCTTTCGACCGGTTTGCCTTTTTCAAAGAGGGTAGAGTACCTGCCTCTTCACTTGCGGCCCTTGCGTGGACCGAACCTTTAAATTTTTACTGCATTTTCTAAGTGTTTAGTTTGCTCCTTTGTCGAGTTTAAGGTCTGAAATTACTGAGAATTGTCCTCTTTCAAGCTGAAATCTAGTACTACGATAAGCATAGCGCAATGCGTTATGAGTTGCAAGGTGGTCACATGCGTTGGACTATCTAACTGTCTTTAAAGGGAAATTATCAATGAGGGAAAGTTCTGATTTTTCAATTTTTGAATATTAATCAAACGAGAGTATACTTTGGGAATGTCCACTTCGGCTCAAATTAAGACTTTCGGAAACTGGGAGTCTCTACATTCCTAAAAAAATTGATGGAGACATATCACTCCGGAACTTTCAGCTTCTCAGTTTGCTCTGCTTTTGTATTTATCCTTTTTCGAATAGTTATGCAGAAAAGTATAAAAATGAAGTAGAGAAAGATTTTCCGATTCGCTCGATTGGGCGATTGTAACTGACCAATGTAAAGGGAGATATTAGTGTTCAGAGCTGGGCGCAGGATAAAATTCGTATTAAAATTACCAAAGAGACTTTTGCAGACAGCGCTGAGAAAGCTAACGAGTTTTTCGAGGGAGTTGACTATCGGTACACGAACTCTGCAGGGGGAATCGAGCTTTCCAGTCAATATGGGAAGAATCTCAGCATTGAAGAACGCGTACAACAAAAGCTAAATCCCAGAGTGAGAATGGATATGGCCGTTTTTGCACCATCCTCTTTGAATTTAAAGATTTGGTCGGCAGGGGGGCGCGTTTGGGTCAAGAACTGGAATGCTTTTACAGATATACGGGCTAATGACGGGATTATTCAAATAGAGGGAATGAAGGCCGATAAGCTCTCCATAGGGTGCGTTTCATGCAACGCGGATCTAAAGGACATTCATTCGTCTGTTCGGTTTCTAGGGGGGGCGGGTAAGGTCTCTCTCGAAAACGCCAAAGGCAGGACCATCTACGTGGAGACAAGCACGGGATCCCAAAAGCTTGCTCATATCCAAGGTGAACAACTCTACGTTTCGAAAAAGGGTCCTATCGAAGGTCAGTACTTAACCGGAAAAGTTGAATTCCATTCCCAAGAAGCTCCCGTTGATTTGAGGGAGATTTCTGGATTTTTAAGTGGAACGGCCGAGACCGGAAACGTTTTGGCTCGTATTCGGGACTGGAAAGCCACCGATCAAGCCATTATCGAAACTATTCGGGGAAATATATCTATCGTTTTTCCCGATGATTTGTCGGCTGATGCCGATGTTTGGAGTGTTGGAGGAGTTACGACCCTGGAATATCCTTTGGTCCAATCTCAAGATGCCAGGGTCTACGGACCCGAACCCATAAATCATAGGGTTGGTCGGATCGGGGACGGAGGCGAACTGCTACGTGTATTTTCCGAGCATGGCGATGTATCTGTAATTAAAGGGAAAATCTGAGTCTGAAATTTTTTTTCACTTTTTTCAAAAAAGAGTATTGCCAATCAAATCAAATGGGGGTACTTACATTTTCACTCTGACAGTGAGTAACTCGAAACGACGCAAGACGGGCAGCAGTGCCACTTGTTCGGTCGAGACGATCTTTGAAAATTTGAATGAATTTTTTGATAGAGAAAGTGGGGGAAAGTAGGCAGGCAACTCGCAAAGTCGACCACGTAAGTGGCCGGTGGAGAGAGCGCTGTCGAAATACTCCGAATCA
>JBDSKY010000025.1:0-3171 GCA_039916675.1 Bdellovibrionia bacterium | reverse complement strand
GGAATTTAGTTTTATTCCAATAGGAAATTGGTTTCCGACTTGCCCTCTTATTTCACCCAGAACTTCCAACATGAAACGACGTCGATTTGTCGCATTACCACCCCAACGATCGGTTCTTTGATTATGATGGGGAGAGAGAAACTGACTTACCAGATAACCGTGAGCCCCGTGAATTTGAATCCCATTAAATCCAGCTTTTTTAGCAATTTGGGCCGTACGGCCAAAGCGCACGACGATGTCTTCAATTTCTTGCTCTTTTAGCTCCCGAGGTACACCAAAAAACCGAGTCATTTCAGGTCGAAAAGGAATGGGGGAAGGAGCCACAGTTTCAAAATTTAGTCCACGTGGTGCTTGCTTCCCTGGATGATTGATCTGCATCCAAAGCTGAGTTCCATTACGACTTCCTGCTGTCGCCCACCTTTTAAGTAAGGCTAGATCGCCTTCGTCTTCGATTACGACGTTATTAGGTTCACCCAAGGCTCTACGGTCGACCATCACGTTTCCAGTAATGCAAAGGCCTATTCCCCCATCTGCCCAACGTCCGTAAAGAGTTTCTAGACTTGGTGTCGGATGATTGTCGATAGTACCTAATGCCTCGCTCATGGCCGATTTTACAAGGCGATTTCGGAGTACAAATCCGTTTTGTAGCTTAAAAGACTGGGCTAAAATCTGTCCAGATTGCATACGAGGCTCCCTCGAGGCGTTCAATTAACACAACCGAAAATGACAAAGTTCTTAATGGCCAGATACCTTTAAGTGTTTTTTTCCAACATAAAATACTTCAATTGAACGGGTGCGTTCTCTACTTGTGCATCAGTAAGGGGTGTATCTTGGTATCCTCCGAACTGCCACATCCATGTATCCATAAAGTAATACATCCAATGATGGGGCAAATACGGATCAGATACCAAGCCTTTGAAAATATAAGATATCTTATTGGCAGTGTCTTCACTCCATTTAATATTCCAATGACCAAAATGATCCTTATCACTCACACTAGACCAATGATAATCTCGTGTTTTGTCCTGAAGATCGGTTAATGTAAATCCCGTGTTTGGCACAACTTTTTCGACAATATCATTCAATTTAAAATAGTAGCCACCATAATGTCTCTCTAGAACGTAGAATTGCGCCCAGTCCTTGGCGGCCAATTTTCTATCCAAATTAAATGTGAGAACGGTGACATAAAATTTTCCTGAAGCTTTCAAATAATCAGAAAACAATTTCCAAGTTTCAATACGAGTCTGGTTACAACGGTTCGATGCTGTATCCCCTTTAAATCCACCGCGTGAGGAACAAACGTGCTCAGACGAGCCTAATGCAGTAATTCTATCAAACGAATTGATGAATTCAGGATCTCTCACTCTATAGTCCTGAACACGTGCATCCAAACCTTTGTCACGCACTACCTTCGCTTGTTCTTCGGATAAAGTTAACCCCACAACCTCCACACCTCGATCTTTGCAGTATTTCATCCATTTGCCAGTGCCACATCCTGCATCGAGCAATTTCATCCCGGCTTTCAATTCCAATTTCTTAAAAATATACTCGTACTTTCTTTCAGTGGCCTCTTCTAGGGTCGTATTTAGAAATTCTTCTGCATTGTATTCGTCCTTAGTTCCAAACAGACCTTCTGAGTAATCCTTATTCCTATCATAATTTTTCTCAAGATACTGTTCAAACCAATCGTAGCACTTGGACGTTCGTGTCGTTTGAGTACAAATCGGATTTGGAACATCAAACCGATACTCCGCGAGGTCACAAGCACCTATAATTGCTGTATAACCAAAAGCTGCAGCCAATAAACATTCCAACATACGATTTTCCTTTTCATCCAATGCTCCGAGACACGCGCTAGCATTTATTAAATATAACTTTTGAAGACTGATAAACTAAGAATGCACCAGTTTTGTAGTAAATTCACATTAATTAGTTAATTATGTTTAATAATTTTTATCCAAACTTGAAACTCTCAAGGCCGGATAAATTTATTTGTTGCCATACCCTATAGCCTTGCGCAAACGGACTAGGAACGGATTATGGAATCCTAGGATACTGCTATGCTACTCAACAAAGTACAGTTCCGTTTGGTAGTTTAATATTCGTTTGCTGTCATAAACCTAATGATGTAGGTGTGTCCGTGTTTATGGGAAAAAATGAGACCTAGTAGATATTCAAGGGCACAATCGCGCTTCGGATACTTATTCAGGTCAATACGTCTACTGTGGGACAGAAAGCTGCCTGCTCTCCCCGTCTGGTGGAGTGGAATACCGCTCCGCCTCCAGCTTGGATTCTATTTTTAGGCGACGGGCTCTGCCACTTTCGACTTTCTCCCACGTGTTTCTGTTTGCTCGGATACCTCGGAGTTTTCTTGTGTGGAAAGGGAGGTTGAAGGAACACTGGGAGCTAGTCTGAGCTGCTGATAAATTCTATCCACGCGGCTCCGTTTCTTGTAGCTTTCTGAAGTGTACGCCGGAGGAACATCAGCGCAGATTTGTTCATTGTTTTGATTTTCGATTTGACCGTTTACAATTCCACATTCGGTACCCAAAAAAGTTTTCTGCCCTTTGTTGATCTCGGCCATCTGAGGGGCGCTCGTGGACGGACCATCTTGAGCCGGAAGTTCGCAGTCCAAGATTTCATTGACCTCGGTCGAAGATAGGTCTGCAATTTGGGAATCCATAAAGCGCTTGAATTCTTTTGCACTCATCTTGAATACTTCGGGATCAAGTTGACTCTGAGAATAGGTAATACCTAATTTTCTTCTGAGTTCAGCGTAGTCCCGAGGAAGCAGTATGGAACAGCTGAAATATTTTACGGAAGTTACGATAGCCCCAAGGCCTAAGCCGACTCCGTGAGAATGTGTGCATTACACCCAACAATAACGAATCCCCCCTAACGTGATTATAGTAATCGGATGAAGAGGATTTTTCATGCCAAAGTCCCGCTACTCCCATAGCTCCAAAGCCAGAGCCTCGGCCTGCATGAATCCCAAATTTCAGGCTTTTCTTTCCATTGTAACCAGAGGAGTGTCCGCACTGAACTCCAAGAGTTCCTGCAAATCCTACTGCGGCTGATATCGCGACTGAGGACGATTCAACAGGCGAAATGCATAATATCCGACATATATAGTTAACTATATAATATATATAAGGATAGTGATTTTAAACC
>JBDSKY010000024.1:0-4902 GCA_039916675.1 Bdellovibrionia bacterium | reverse complement strand
AATTGGGGTAATTAAAACGTCGGCCAAAAATGTTTCTCCACTTTTCTTTACTCTTAGCCCTTCACCTCTAAATCGTCCGTTAATTGCTGCAATTTTCAAATGATTGATTGGCTCATTTCTGAGTTTTCCTTCTTCAGGATAGAGCATAGAGTAATGTTGACCCACTGCTTCTGCCACAGTATACTGCTTCATTCGCACTGCACCTGTATTCCATGTAGTGATAAAGCCTTTGGTATCAAGCGTAAAAATGGCGTAGTCTTTCACTCCTTCTACTAAGTGCCGGAAAGTTTCCTCAACTTGCGCCCTTTCTTTCTCAATGGATTCATCACGGATTCTTATAAACTCAGCGGTGGCATTGCCAATTCCCCGATGAATGGCATCATTGAGCAAATTTTCAGTTTGAAGGTCAATTCGTAATTTTTCTTGGAGAACCGAAAAAATAATTTTACTCAATATTATATATTCAATTATTACTTCATTGACAGGATATTCTTTTATGGCCGCTCTTGTTTCCCCATGTTTTTTCCCAATGTCAGCGCTCTGTTGAAGGTTGGCTACGCTTTCTCCATTTGACAGTGCTTCGGCCATATTTTCCAAAAGATCTGGAAGAGAATCAATTAGAGCATCTCTTTCCAGACTTCGAGCAGCTTTACTTTCATTGCTGGCAATTGAAACCCAAAGATCCATAATTCTCTCTTTTTGCGTTCGTATTTGCTGAGCCGCTGCTTGGCAATTGAGTAAATGATAGGAAATTGCTTCGCCGGGACACATAGATAAAGGGAGAGATTGCATAGAGCATACCATTTAAAGCAGGAGAGAGTTGGGGCACAGGGCTTCTACCGAAATGAGATAGCTATTGGCATGTCTGGTTGGTTATTCAAGATTGTTCGTACTCAGGCATGTAATCTAAATTCTTTGGAAATTGAAGTAGATACGGATTGGACCTTACCCCCTCAGGAGTAGTAGCCGCTTTTTAGTAAAGAAGAGCTGAGGTTTTCCTATTCCCGTGTTAGGTGTCGGAGTTATGACGAATTTAGGTTTTGTCCGCATGTGTCGATTAAGATATATGAGGTTTTGCCACAGCATATGAATACGAAAATGGGCTTAAACATTTTCATAGTTTACCTGGTGTTGTTTGAGTTTACCGTCTACATGGCCAATGACTTGATCATGCCCGGAATGCTGAATGTTGTTCATGAATTCAATTCGAGCGATGCATTTATTCCGCTATCTTTGAGCCTCTACCTCCTGGGTGGGATGTTGCTTCAGCTGATTATGGGACCTGTTTCTGACAAAATTGGAAGAAGGCCCACAATGATAGCTGGATGCATTTTCTTTGTAATCTGCACTTTTGTTATAATTTTATCTTCTTCGATGCATTTTTTCCTGGCTGCGAGATTCTTTCAGGGTATGGGACTTTGTTTCATAGGCGTTTGTGGGTATGCGACAGTTCAGGAGCTATTTGAGGAAAAAAAAGCAGTTCGAGTTGTAGCTTGGATGACCACTACTTCAGTTACCGCGCCCATTTTAGGACCCATAATCGGGGGACTCTTTATTCAATCTTTTAATTGGCGTTGGATTTTTGTATCGACACTTTTGTTTTCAGTTCTCTCGCTATGGGGAATTTGGAAATACATGCCAGAGACAGTTCAACTCAAGGGTAGTCAGCTTCCTAAACGAAAAGAGAAGGCTAGCTTTCATAAATTGAAAAAAATCTCCTTTAAGCCGATGTGGCGAGCTTACAGAAGTGCGCTTTCTAACAGAGTCTTGGTTCTCGGTGGTTGTCTCAGTGGGTTCTTGGCTGCTCCTATTTTATGTTGGATTGCTATTTCTCCGATTGTCCTTTTTGAGAATGCTAAAATATCTGCTGAACTTTACGGTATTGTTCAAATTCCAGTTTTTGGATTTTTTATTCTCGGAAACTTCATTTTGAGAAAACTGACTTATAAATATACTTTAAAAAGAATAATTCAAATCGCTTTTCCGATTTGTATCACTTCTTTAGTTATCCTTTTTCTATTCCCTCACTATTATCCTGATTCCTATTGGAGTCTGGTTCTGCCTTTAAGTCTCTTTTGTCTAGGGAACGGGATTATCAACGCCCCTATTACGCGTCTATCGCTATTCTCATCAGATACAGCGAAAGGAACGGCTTCTGCTGTGTATGGTTTAATCTCGAATGTTGTTCTGATCGCTGCGGTTTCGGTAATGCCACTGGTCTTCCAAGGGAAGAATGCGGATTTTGGATTGTTTTGTTTAATCTGTGGGATTGTAATCGCTTTTATCTTAGAAAGATTCCTGAAGCTTCTGCCCACCTTCGCAACTTCAGACTCTGTGATGAATTTGGGGCATGACGCCGAAATAATACCGCCCCTTATCTAGCAGAATGTGCTGATAATTTTTGCGAAAAGCCCGCAGGGCCAAGTTCTCACAGGTCTAAAAAGTTTTTCTCTTTGGTTTGATATCTTTTCCGGATAATTTTGAAAATGCTGTCATCTAAATTAATTCTGGTAAAATAATCCTCAGGATCATCCCCAAGTATGGGGTTAGGTCCGCCTGAGCCCGCTGAATCAAAGTTCAATGCACTGCCACCTGTTCCTGCGGACAATCCTCTCATCCCACTATTTTTCGATCCGCCGGCTCCCTTTCCGCCACGTCCTCCACCTTGATACATTACCCCTAGGGCAGCCGAACTATCCCGGGGGCCCGCTCCAGCGGTTTTGGTGGGAGAAGGGGTGTCCATACTGTCAAATCCAGTTCCTCCAGACCCAGGACTTCCGCTTGCTGCTCCTCCGGAATTATTACCTTTGTCTCCTCCAAAAAAGTCCCCTAAGATGGCCCCGAGTGATTTTTTGTCGGGGGACGATGTATCCATATTGTACCCCGTAGCGGCTGAGCCATCCGCCAATGCCATTACAGGGCCGGTATCGGCTACGGGGGCCACTGCTGTCATACCTTGCCCCAAGCTGTTTAAAAGGCCAATCTGTACATTAAGCGCCTCATCATTAAAAGCAACATGTTGGGGTATCATAGGCGATACCGGGGCCTCCTTAGAGGGTTCGGGAGTGGCTATATAATTTCTGGGTGTGGGAGCTACGCTTGGGAGCTGCAATGAGGAAGCACTAAAGCTGCAGTTATCTGAAACTTGGGTTCCAACCATAAGAATTCCGTTGTGCATGCAATAATTATTTGCCACCCCGAGTACTCTTAAACGATTATCTTTAACGACATTGTGCTCGTTGACAGAGAGGTCTGGTCCTATTATTCGAGGTACCTTCCGTTCTTTAACTGCCGTCGCTTTTGCTATCTTTTTGTCCTGTTCAAGCTTTCTCTCTTTTTTGTAGTCCTCCAAAGCGGTAGTTATCCAAGTTTCAGCCAGCTTATCCTTACGGGCCTGAGCAGAAAAAGTACTGTTTACATACTCGGTTATTGCAGTTTCGCCCTTAATTCCAGTCGGCAACGTTTTGTTGAGAGTTTCATCTACAGCGTTTATTGTGGCTGGATACTTATTTAACGATGAATAGATATGGGTTTTGGCATTAGCTTGAGATTCAAAAGACAAGCTAAGTATAAAAAGTAATGCCATGAAGCTTATAAGGTTAGTGACTTTAAAAGGGTTTTCATTGCCTGCGAATTTATTCATAAACTTAAACTCTGGGTTATTTGCCCGGGTTTGGTGCGTTTTCGTTCATTTGACAACCTGAAATAGTGATCTTGCCGCTAGGACTCGTCCACGTCGCGTTTTCACCTTCAGATTTAAGACCTTGAATTGGAACAGTATTCATTTTTTCAGGTACCTTCGTCTTCAAATAGGAATTAAAAAAGAGTGAGTACGCATAGGGAAAACAGGTCGCTAAATCAGATGAGTATCGAGTCGTCATCTCCCTTTGAACATCTGGATATGATTTATTATTTAGATGCGCAGCGAGGTATGGTCCATCAAAATCTGCTCCAGCCGCAAGTAGGGCTATCAAAGTTATTAATGTAACAAGTCCGACAAAAGGAATTATAGATAAGGCAAGAAGTGAACCCATAGCAGCCGCTTCGAGGTCCTCCATGCAATAGGGGCCGCAATTGCTAGCGCTGTTGCTGAAAGGAGGATTTCTGTTCATGCAGCTGGTCACTGCGTAATTTCTAAGTTGGTCAACCCATGCCATTGCGGATTCTGATGTGCCGGGGGTTGTCGTTGGAACGTTCATGTTTGAATTAAATAAACTTTGGGCTCGCTCGTAAATTTCACATACAGCGATATCTTTAACCGAAGAACTTTGAAGCAGCAGAATTGTTGCGTCAGTAGCACAGGTTGAAACTCCTCTACTATTCGTAGCTGTCTCTGTTTCAGATGAAGAAAGGACGGTTCTAGAAATGACGGAGGTGCCACAGCCCTCTGGGACAGTCGTACATTTATTTGTGCTACTGAGATTGAAGAAGGCGTTCATTGAATCCTTCAATGAGGTTTTGTATTGGGTAGCCATGTCTCTACATTTAGGCATGGTGACATTAAGGTAATTATTGGCAATGAGACCGTCTATGACTTCCTGAAGTTTCATCCAAAGCGCCTGAACGAAAACACCAGTATGTAAGGCGGCCATTCCGGACGCATTAGTGAAATCACCGGCACTTACTGCATGACAAGCTTCGCTTCCATCATTTGAGAATGTACTATCCAGCCAAGTAACCGAATCTATCAAATAAGTATTGTTAATCGGAAGTTCGCCTAAAGTAGCATTAAAAAACCCAGTTTGAGCAATCGTACTTTGGCCTTCCGGAACGGGAGCACAAGCATTTCCCTGGCCCTCCAGCTTGGGAGTAATGGTAAAGCTAAAGCTGGGCCATCCGGTAGCCCCTGGTATGGCAGGAGGAGAAGACATTTCGGCAACTCTCACAACCAACTTGCTCTTC
>JBDSKY010000023.1:0-6604 GCA_039916675.1 Bdellovibrionia bacterium | reverse complement strand
TCATATCCCTTCGAGAGGATGTCGGATTCTTTGCGAACCTTTGAGCGCAAAGATACGCACTACTTGGCGTCTCAGCGAGGAATACTTTATATTAGTATTCGGTTCTGGGGCAAACTCTTGTGGACCGAAGCCGTGCGGCTTCGGCTTGGTCTAGCAGAGACCGGGATTCTCAACCGCACACAATTTATGAAAGGAACGTGGCTCCCCCTCGGCATAAATGCCGGGGTTTCCGCCACGGGAAATTAGATGAATTGGGCCAGTACTAAAAGCCAATTTTTAAGAATAGGTATTAATCTTCCTGTCTGGACGTCTTCAGTGCAAAGGTAATAAGGCATCAAGGCTATACCTTGTCCGGCAAGTGCGAGTTCCCGCACAAGTAGCATATTATTTAGAGAAATTCGTCCGGAAACTTCAATTGTGTGTTCCCCTTTAGGCCCCTTTAGGTGCCACTTGGGAGAGTCCTCTTCTCCGGTAAAACGAATACACTCATGCTTTATGAGGTCGGCACATCCACGTGGTTCTTCGTGGATCTTAAGATAGTGAGGACTTGCATAGAGTTGCATATCCAAACTTCCAATTCGGCGAGACATAAGAGACGAATCCTCTAGTTCTCCAATGCGAATAGCTCAATCAAATCCTTCATTGGTGAGGTCAACGACCCTTTCCGTGAGAGTAAGGTTTACCTGGACCTGAGAATGAATCTTCAGAAATTGCGTGACAATATGACCTAAAAATTGGTTTCCGAATTCAGTCGGTGCTGTAATCTTTAAAAGACCTTGGGGAATCGATTGGAGGTTGGAAACGAGGGCTTCTGCCTTTTCAACTTCTGCAGCAATGATTTTTCCATGCTCAAAGTATGCAGCGCCGATGTCAGTAATTCTCACATGTCTTGTGGTTCTGTGTAATAGGGGTACACCCAATTGTTTTTCAAGTTCAGCCACTCGCCGACTTACCGTCGATTTTGGCATTTTAAGAAGCTTGGAAGCTTTGCCGAAACCTCCTGTCTGGACTACTCTTACGAATACCAAAATATCATTAACATCCATATCCTCACATTATCCCATCTATGAAAAATCGTTCGGCGAGCTTATTCTGAAATTAGTTAACAAACCGGAAATGTAAGTAGAACAAAGTATGAATACCACATTAAGCCATTGGGAAATCGATCCTACTCATTCAAGTATCAACTTCAGCGTTAAACATATGATGATTGCCAAGGTGCATGGGGGATTTACGGTTGTAAGTGGGAAACTATTATTGGACCGACATGACCTGAAAAAATCCTCTATCGAAGCTTCTATACATGCCGATAGCATTGATTCTCATGAAGCAAAACGGGACGAACATCTGAGAAGCGTAGATTTCTTTGATGTCCAGAAGTATCCTTTAATCACTTTCAAATCGAAGCGATTTGAATTATCAGGTGATGAACAATACAAAGTTATTGGGGATCTTAGCATTCACGGTATTTCAAAAGAAATCATCTTAGAGGTTGACGCTCCCGCTATTGAACTCAAAGATCCTTGGGGCAATATCAAAATGGGTGCTTCTGCTAGTACTAAGATCAAGCGCAAAGATTTTGGATTAACCTGGAATGCAGCATTAGAGGCGGGAGGGCTTCTAGTTGGAGATGATGTTGCAGTCACGCTCGACATTCAGTTTGTAAAAAAAGTTCAAAAAGGGAGAATTTATGATTAGGATTAGAAAGTCGGAAGAACGGGGTCATGCAAATCATGGTTGGCTGGATACCTACCACACCTTCTCATTTGCAAATTATTATGATCCTAGATTTACAGGATTTCGTGATCTTTTGGTCATCAATGAAGATCGCGTTACGGAAGGTGCCGGCTTTGGAACACATGGACATGAAAACATGGAGATTGTGACTTACCTTCTTGAGGGAGCACTTGAGCACAAAGATAGCATGGGAACCGGGTCGATTTTGAAACCTGGCAATGTCCAACGCATGAGCGCGGGGACAGGCGTTCGTCATAGTGAGTTCAATCATTCGAAGACTAATCCGTTACATCTTCTTCAGATCTGGATTACTCCCAAAGAAAGAGGAATTAAACCTACCTATGAAGAGAAGCATTTTTCACCTGAGGATAAAAAGAACAATCTTAGACTAATAGTTTCTCCCGGCGGGACACATGGCTCTCTCAAGATCCATCAAGAAGTTTCGATTTTTGCGACTCTTTTGGAGGAAAAAAAGAGTGTCTCGCATATGTTCAAGCCAGGAAGAAAGGGTTGGGTTCAGGTGATCCGTGGAAGCTTAGACCTAAACGGTGAGACCATGCATTCGGGTGATGGTGCTTCGATAGAAGACGTAAAGGAAGTTCAACTTTTAGCGAAGGAGTCTGCCGAGGTACTCCTGTTTGACCTTCCCTAACGATTTAGGTAAGCAAATTGCATTATGAGTCCCGTTCGCTTGGTAAAACCATCAACGGGGAAAAACTTCATGGTAAACTCAAATAAGACTAATTGCTCCGTGTCTTATGCATTCCGATCATTCCCCAAACAGCTCAAGATGCAGCGATGGATCCGTGCTTTCGTTTATATAAGGTGATGGTAGATCAGATGGAGAATATCGAACGCCGTAGAAGCTTATTGGTCATAGAAGACGATGAGACAATTCGAGAATTACTTAAAACAGCGCTCGAATTCGAGGGACATGAAGTTTTTGATGCCTCCAATGGTGCAGAGGGTATAAGAATGTTGTCAAAAATGCCGGTTCCTTGTTTGATTCTTCTCGATCTCATGATGCCAGTGATGGATGGTTGGGAGTTTGTCGAGAGACTCTCCAAGGATCGAGTATATTCTAATATTCCTGTGATTGTAATTACAGCATTTTGTGACATAGGAAGGCCCATTAGAGCAAAAGAAGTTGTTAAAAAGCCAATCGATCTTGATTACTTGTTTAAAGTGGTTAGGCAATATTGCTTTTCCTAGGTAGTAAAGTCTGAAGCTGGAGCCACCGTGGAACTACCCATTCAGTCAAATTTGAGTTAGTCCACTTTTTAGTTTAACTTCACAGTAAGTACCAAAGGATAATGATCTGACGGCATTTTATAACGAACCTGGGGTGTGTCTGGTAATCCTTCAGGAATATCAAAAAACCCTTTGTAGCGATACGTGTAAGACTTGCCTCTGACGACTTGACCGCAAAGGTCAGGTGAGATCAAAAGGTAGTCCAAAATATTCGGAACTGGTTTTCCGGAGTAATCAAAATAGACCAAAGAAACGCGATTTTCGGCAGGAGTTTGAAGATAGTCGTGAAAGTCAACCAGATCTGATCGTTTTAGGAACTCAAGCTCAAGACTTGAGATATTCGCGTTCAGATCTCCGCCCACTATAATGGGAACGCCTGGGCAAACTGATCGCAGGTTCTTGTAGATTCGGACAAGAGCTTCTGCTTCCCCGGTCCTAGTATCCTTGCCTCTAAAATCTTGATCGGTGCTTAACATAGATTTTAGGTGAGCCAAAAGAATAATGAGTTTTAGTTTTTGCCCGTCGTAGAGTCTTAGCTCCGCCACATCACGGGAAAAGCGGGAGAAATGTTTCCCCAGAAAATTTGCAACTTCAACTTCAGTCTCCTTGTTAGAGCGAGCTTCGGTTTGATACTGAAGCTCCTTTTTAACAAGAAAACCTAAATCAATATTTCTTCTGGAATTGCCTTCGACAAATAGTGGTTTATATCTTTGTCCCAGAAAATACTGATTGAAGTTTTGAAGGGATTCCTTGCCTCCAACCTCAACGAGCATGAGGACGTCCGGATCGATGTCTAGGATTGCTTTAGCCAGGCCCCAGAGTTTTCGCAAAGGTTTTTGTTTCCTTTGTAATTGAGCTAATGCGAATGATCTCCACTCTTGTTCAGACATCTGGTCTAGAGGCTGGCCTTGATAATATTCCATAGAGATAAAAAGATTTTCAAGGTTGAATTCGCATATCTTCAGTTCTGTTTGGAGCATTCTGCTTTAGTTTATCATTGATTTCAAAGGAAAGCGCTAGGGACTCGAATGCCGCCGTGATAATGCGCTCATAGATTATCTGAGCATAAAAGTAAGAGGGAAAAGTGTGATGGAATATAGACAGCTGAGTGGATCGGGTTTAAGAGTTCCTGTCTTCGGTTTTGGTACGGCTACTTTTGGAGGGGGAGATGAATTCTTTCGTGCATGGGGAACGACCGATTCAAATGGAGCAAAACGTTTCATAGACATTTGTTTAGACGCTGGATTGAATTTTTTCGATACTGCCGACGTCTATTCAAAAGGGCTGGCAGAGGAAATACTAGGCAATGCGCTGGCAGGAAAACGCGATAAAGTTTTGCTTTCAACCAAAGCGACTTTTCCATTCGATCTAGGTCCCAATGATTTTGGTTCTTCGCGTTATCATCTCATTGAGGCGTGTGAGGCAAGCCTTCGCAGGCTAAAGACTGATCATATTGACATCTATTACATGCACGGTTTTGATGCGACTACTCCCGTCGAAGAAACTTTAAGGACGTTGGATGACCTCGTGAGCAGCGGCAAGGTCCGCTATATTGGATGCTCGAATTTCTCTGGCTGGCACCTGATGAAATCTTTGGCGGTCTCGGAGAAATATGGTTGGTCGCGATACGTGGCTCATCAAGTCTACTATTCTCTAGCAGGAAGAGAATTTGAATGGGAACTCATGCCCTTGGCAGCAGACCAGAAGGTCGGTACGGTCGTTTGGAGCCCGCTTGCAGCCGGATCCTTGTCGGGTAAATACCGAAGGAATCAGCCGTACCCTTCGGAGGCTCGGCTAGCTCAAACATCCTTTGGGGTTGCTAATTTTGGGGAGCCTTTGTTTAGGATTGTCGATGTTTTAGGGGAAGTGGCCGAAGAGACAGGTAAAACGATTTCCCAAGTTGCGCTCAACTGGATTTTACAGAGGCCTACAGTTGCAAGTATAGTCATTGGCGCACGTAATGAGCGGCAGCTAATTGAAAACTTAGGAGCAATAGGATGGACCCTCAGTCAGGAACAGATCTCAAAGCTCGATGCTGCTAGCGAGGTTAAGCCGGTCTATCCTTATTGGCATCAGCGTGGGTTCGAGAATTTGAATCCTCCTGTTGTAAAATAGTGAGAATCAAATACAGAAATAGCACTAAGGTCCGGCTCAAGTATGTATATAGGAATATATGTTGCATAGTGTCATGATATGGAAAAAAAGGAATTCAACTCAAGCACTCAAACAACCCACAACGAAGAAGGAGGGGAGATCGTCAATAAGAACTTGGCAAAAAAGGGTTATGTGACCGGCTCATCTCCGGTAGTTGAAGGAGGTAACATTGGGGGGCCTGGAGGCTCGGATGCAAAACCTAATGCGGCTGTGGCAGTTTACGCAGAAGCACACGAAACCTCGCTTGAGGACACTCGACGGGTAATGGATGTTAATTTTTTTGGCCAGCTCCATGGTGTTCTGGCCGCCTTGCCTTATCTTGAAAAATCGGGAGGCCAAATTATTGCGACGCTGAGTGTGGATTCTGAAGTTGCCCTTCCATTTCATTCTGCCTACGTGGCAAGTAAGCATGCGCTCTATGGATATTACAAAGTTCTTCATGAGGAGCTGCTGAATAAGCGCTCGCCTGTGAAAGTTTCAACGATTCTCCCTGCTTCTATTGCAACTCCTTTTTTTGAACACGCAAAAACTCAGCTTGGGGTTCGCCCTAAGCCTGTGCCTCCAGTTTATTCTCCTCAGCATGTGGTGAAGGCTATGCTGAAGGTTGCCGAGCGGCCTAAATTCTCGACAGTAGTAGGTGGATCAGGCAGAAATTTCATTTGGTTCTATCGTCGTTTTCCTAACGTTTTCTACCGGATTCAATCTTGGGTGGGATATCCAATGCAGAAATCGAACGAACCAAAACGGCCGGAAGACGCAAACAACTTGTATCAACCTGTGCCTCAGAGTTCACGGATCTGGGGAACAGACAAACCTTCAGTAATTGCTGATTTTATTGAATCTAGGAATATAAATATTTTTGCAGGTTTGGTTGGCTTGCTTGGAGTTGGGCTACTGATTGCTCGTCGGTCTAGAGTTAACCAGAGTTCGGATCAGACCCAGAGAGTTTCTATCGAAAGTACTATGGAAGCTGCTTGATTGGAGTTTGAAATTTCTTAAGTTAGAAGCTGTAGCGTAATCGACAGTATGGAATTTCGCGGGCTAGAGCAGCTTTAAACCAAGCGAGTTCGCGATTTTTCAACGTGTAATCATAGACGAGCAAGTCAGGCTTAGTCTGTTTCGCAACCTGTATCTCTGGACGCCATAGGAATTCTTCGCCTTTTGGGTTCCACTTTAGATTAATTTGGTGCGCATCTTGTGAATGGGAGAGGAAAAAGGCTTCGCAAGCCAACTGGGCTTTAGCGGAAGCACTTAAAGTGCCATCAATTTCTCTGAACAACTCTAACCAATCCGATTTCCATTGGTCGCCGTGATAAATAATGATGGGCGAAAAGTTGAGATGAACTTCATAACCTGCCTCGAAGAGTCGATTGACCGAAGCGATCCGCTCCGAAATCGGGCTAGTCCGAATATCGACATACCGGGCAATTGTCTGAGGCATTAATGAATAACGAATTCGTGT
>JBDSKY010000022.1:0-4397 GCA_039916675.1 Bdellovibrionia bacterium | reverse complement strand
GGGGGAGTCGTTCGCCTATTTATTTGGTAATACTTTGCAAGCCTCCATTCTCTTGCAGGCCCTTATAGTTCAGACATCGGAACACTCGGAAGCCTTCCTAAAAGCCTACGCTGATCATGTCTTGATTCAAGTTGCATTTATTGGTGCCCTCTGTTTTTTGTCTTGGATTTTGGGCATTATCCTGGGATGGAGGGACGCAAAAAACTTCTCTAAAAAAATCAGCTCAGGAGGCAGCTTAGACTCTCACATTGATCCTTGGTTTCTGATCTTGGACCTATCGGAGCGGAGGACGTCCGGTGTTCGACCTACTGTGAGAATTGATATTCGCACGAAAGGTCGGGATATATATTCCGGCGAACTCCTACACTACAACAAAACAAAAGACGGGGACCTTTTAGGAATCTCCCTGAAAAATTGCTACCGATATATTACTGATCCATTGGCTTCGGAAGTGCACAAGACGAAGCCAGAGGATTCAAAGGATGCAAAACAAATCCCAGGAAAGTATATTCATTTTATGTCCTCAGATATTTCAAACATTAACCTCGCCTTAGTAAAACTAGAAACCAAATCTAGTAACGAATTTCTTTCGAATTTTGTTTCCACCCCTGGGGCCGGGCTTGAAGTCGCCACGAAGGAGCTGGAAAAGATCTTAAGTTCTTTGGACAAGAAGAACCTATGATTTAGAGTCGCATTCGTTTCAACAGCAGATTTGCAGAAGACGGTTGGCCGTAGCTCTCACGTTGAGAAGTGCTCAGGAAATTCACTGGCACAAGAGCTTCCAGTTTTTAATAGGCCTACCGGCAACATTGGAGAAAAAAAGGTACCTAAGGAAAGTCGATATGAAGCTCTTTCAGTTGACCTTGTCACTCAACGTGAGCCCATGGACAGTATCCTCCGCACCGAGGTCCGACCGATTTTGAGTTTCCTTGCTATCGCCGAATGATTCATTCCTTGGCGCTTAAGCTTACGAATCTCATTCGGGGTCGGCAACGATTCGTGTAATTAGGGGTCATATCGGCTGGCCGTGTCTAAAAGGTTCTCTGAAGAAAGTCTGTAGAGCTAGTCCTGGCCTAAAAGATCTATTATCGGCCAGTCCGACAGGATTGAAATAACTAATAGAAAATCCCGCAAAGTGAAGTTTCATTTTTAGGGGGTTTTTGGCCGGGTAAATTTTATAAGAAAAATTGGGATTGGCTCGTGTCTTGACTTTCAAGGCACAAAGAGAATGAAGAGTTTAACGCACCAAGTCCATTTGACCCCTAATTACACGAATCGTTGCCATACCCCTAAGAGTGTCCAGCAATACCTAAAGAATATTCATGAAGAATTGGCTACTTAACTCTCAAGAAAAAACTATAAAAAGTCCAAAAGTGGTCGCATCGTCAGCAAATTTAACGTAAAACTTTTTGCCTTACTTAAATGAGACGCACAGATCCGGCACCCTTGGGACCGAAGTAAATCACAGCCAATCTAAATCATAAGACCTAGGCTCTGTGAGATCCTACCCATGACAGGTCCGGATCAAATGAAAAACAGCTAGCCAAAAAAAAGCAAATCACCACTGGTTTTGGCATATTTTGTGCTCTTATATATAAGCAGCATCTAACCTTTTACCAAAGACCAGGAGGAGTCGCATGAAAAAAATTACATTTTTAGTATGTATGATAGGAGCGATCGGGACCTCAGCATTAAGAGCTGAGAGTGAAAATAAGCCCGTAGAGTCTAAGAAAGCTTCAAAGGTTTCTACTGAACAGCGCCAAAAAATGGCTGAACGCCATGAGAAGATGGCCTCATGTCTTCGTTCGGAACGTCCTATGTCAGAATGCCATCAAGAAATGATGAAAGACTGTAAGAATATGATGGGCGAAGGCGGCTGCCCGATGATGGATCAGAGAAAGGGGCATGAGATGCATAATATGATGGATAAAAAAGACAGCGTGAAGGAATAAAATGGATTTTGGAAATCCTCTGAGAAACAAATCACCTTATCCGAAAATCTTAACAAGGAAGTTTAGTCCTTCACCTGCAATCTCCGAATGATTCATACCCTGGTGCTTAAGTTTACGGATATCACCAGCCCGAAGTGCAGCAGTCTTTGGTCTTCCAAATATACGACCCTGGCTTTTGGCATAAGCGATTCCAGCCTTGATACGTTCGCGGAGGATTTCACGCTCGAACTCAGCGAAGACGGCCAGCAAGCCGGTCATGGCTCTCCCGGTAGGAGTTGTAAGATCCATCGCCTCGGTTAGCGAGATGAACCCCACCCCTAGTCCGCTGAGTTCTTTGAGTGTTGTCACGAGATCTACGAGAGAGCGTCCCCAACGGTCTAGCTTCCACACTATTACGAGATCAATTTCTCGACGCCTAGCGGCCTTGAGAATGTCCTCACGCCTTGGGCGCTCCTGGGCTCCAGATCCCACGTCCTGAACCTCAAGTGCCACGCGCCAGTCACGATCTTTCACGTAGCGACGCATCTGGTTCAATTGAAGTGAAAGTGTCTTCTGGTCGTGCGTAGAAATTCTCGCGTAAAGCCCAACTCTATTTTTTTTTGATAAACTGCGGGTGGCCAAAAACACTCCTTAAACGTTACACCCATTTCTCGGGATTTAGAGTGAATTTCTCTCGGCATTTTAGACTGGCCGAAACCTATGGCTTTTGGTCTTTGTTATATTTGGGGCTACTTTTAATTTTTTCAATATCCATGAAAATATAGGGGATTAGAAATTCAATATTATTGAAGTCTTTTGTAAGTGAAAATTGAATTAAAAACTCTCGAAAGCCTTGATTTGGATTCTTTCGACCTTTTACAAAATATTTGATAACTTTATCCCATCTTTTTTTTTCATTCGCAGGACGATTTAACCAGTAAATTCCGGCTTCATGCTCTTTTGCTTCAGTGTTGGTATTAAAAAAATGAATCCCTTGGCAAATATTATCAATTTCTTCGGCAACTTTTTTAGTTGCTGAATACGAATACTTACCTTCATAAATTTGATTAGAACACCAATTCACAAAAGTACTTAATATACCAGATACTTCTTTTGTCGCAGTAGCAACTGAATTTATAGCTGCACCTGCGGCCAAAATTTCGTGGAGAAATCCTTGCTGCCTGTCCCCTCGCCCACGAGGCAATCCTTTTTTGGTAACTACATGGTAATATTCAATGGCTGGGTCAATTCTATTCATCATATTATCGCGCCTAAGCTCCCACAATGGCTTTTCACGAACCTCATCGTCAATAGTAGCGGTAAGAGCACCACCAGGATCAGGATGATGAGAAATTTGGGTACTACGAGGATTAACAGCAATACGGGCTGCAATTGCATGAGAAGCAGCGAGATCAGCAGCAATATTTGCATCAGAAGCCCGAGCCGCAGCCTGACGTGCAATAGCAGCCGCTGCTGCGGAACGAACGGGACCATCACGCTCATTAGGCTGGTCCATTGCCTTAGATTTGATTATCGGAAAAATTATAAAAACAGCTATTACTGGCCATATTGATGTTCTCAATGGAATTAATTATGCCATGCTGTTGCTTGCCATGCAAGCTCTTCAAATAGCTAAGATAATTAGAAAGAGAAGAGTTAAATAAAACAGTAATCAATAGGTTGAACAGCAATTTCCTATTGTTCCTAAAAGCCCATTTGTGCCTAAAAGCGCAGCATATTTACTTTCCCTGAAACATTGATCACTTATATCTTTAAATGCTTTTCCAGGTGTCGATGCTTCGGCCAGAACTTGCCAACGTTCGTCACCATATGGACTTTTGTCTATGCAATTTCCAGAACAGACCCAATTCCTATTAGGCCCTTGCTTTTCCAAATCAGCAACTTTTAACTCAAGCTTTTTCATACGTTCTAAAAGTTCGGTATCTGCTGCGAATGAAACAGAACTGCAAATAAATAATAGAGTAATCATTGATAGGTACTTCATCGAATCTCCTCGTCTGCAAGTCTTGGTTTTCCAGTAAGGTAAACCGGCCCGACCTTCTTGTTTTACTTAACTCTCCTAATGCAAATCAGTCGAAATCCCAAGAAGTTTTAATTAAGGTGTCGCAATGAGAGCAGCAGCAACCCGGGGGTCTGGCTTTAAGGGAGACCAGAATGGGACCGGGGCTAGGAGTTCCAGAGGATGCCATCCAATGATCACGAATCACTTGGAATAACAAACAATCCTCTGGATTTCTAGGGCGATAGATTGGTTTCACATAACGATGCGTCTGACTGTATTAAAACAAATGACCAAAGGATTAGGGGAAAAAGATGCTCCACCCCTTGCAATCAAGCTGGAACGTGTAATGTTTCCGCCACTTGCACCCATGTTAATACCCCATTTAAAGCCTTAATTATAATATCGGTCCGTTTCACGCTTCGCTCCCATTCGAATAGAACCAT
>JBDSKY010000021.1:0-2803 GCA_039916675.1 Bdellovibrionia bacterium | reverse complement strand
TGACCACCGGTTTGATATTCTATATTTTAGGATTACTGCTCAATAACCCGGAATTGTTCTCCGCATTTAAAATGGAACACATTTCGGTTTATGCTAGCTTGGTCTTTGCTGGATTTATTTACGCTCCTCTACTCCGCATTATTTCAATCGTGAGTCAGATTCTTTCCAGGCGTTATGAGTTTGAAGCTGATGCATTTGCTCTAGAGACTTATAGCCAACCCGAGATATTAATATCAGCATTAAAGAAACTGAGCCGGGATAATATGTCTCATCTTACACCGCACCCTATGAAGGTGTTCTTGGATTACAGCCACCCGCCGGTGCTTGCGCGGATTGCGGCTTTGCGGAAGGCTGGGCGGTAACAGAGTACTTTCGTGTCAAATCTCTGAAAGGGGACTGCGTGCTAGAGCATTTGATTCAAAGGTAGTTCTAAAATAAATTGGGTATGAGGTGACGTTGGGACATAATAGAGTTTACCGTAATGTTCAGAGGCAATGCCCAAAGAGATACTTAGCCCTAGTCCCGTTCCCTTACCAAAGGGCTTAGTCGTAAAAAATGGGAGCATAATTTTTTCCAAAATTTCTTTACGAATTCCGTTTCCACTGTCGGTGACTTCAATATAAACCGTTTGTTCATGAGTCGAACAATTAATTCTGACCCACTTTTCTGGAAGCAATTCGATGGCTTCAAAGGAATTATTGAGAAGATTGGTTAATATTTGGCAAATTTGATAGGGGCGGCACATGATTTTTATATTGGGATCACAGTGAATTTCCAGCTGGACGTTGGCTTCAGAAAAGCGGGCTTTACAAAGCTCTAAAGTGCTGTCTATGATTTCCTGAATCGAGCTAAGGACTTTTGGATCATTATTTGTGCTCTGAGAGAAAGAGAGAAGTCCCCCGGTTATTTTTGCGATTCTTGCACTAATACTTGTAATAATGTCTAGGGACTCGGGTACCTCTTTTAATTCGATCTCGCTGGAGATGATTTGGCTTTTAAGGACGTCCGCTGTTGCAACAATAATGGCCAATGGATTGTTAATCTCATGGGCTACTCCTGCGGCCATTACTCCAAGAGAAGCCAACTTTGAGGATTGAACCAACTTGAATTCAGCCTGTCGCATGTCTGCTATTTGCAGATCTTTGATCATTTGCAGATATTTCGTAAAAAAACCAATGAATAGCCCGGTCATCAGAAATGACCCAAGGGGATTAAGAATTTTAAAAGCCTCTACTGGAAAGGAATGAGCAAGCCATCCCTCTGAGATTGGAGGGTAAGGGCCCCATATTGAATAGGCCCAGCCTAATAAAGGTAATGTTGAACCGATTGCGATTTGTAACTTCTGTTCAAATCTAAACAGAAGCAGGGGAATCATAACCTCTGGAATATAATAATAAAATGCGTTGATTTCAAACCTGATACCTAAGGGCGCCGCATAAATATAGAAAATACAGCTTAGAGTAAATAGATAACGCGATGTATCGTGGTACTTCATTTTTTCGAGAAAAAAGGTAAGAGGCGTTAAAAAAGCGTAGCCAAAAACGAGCGTTGCTCCAGAAGCGGGCGCTCCTAAGAAAAAGTAGAGCCAGGAATATAGAAATATATAGATCGTTACGATGATTAAGAGCTGTCTAAATAAATTGGAATTGACGTCTCGCCAGGAGTGTTGTTCTAGAATTGCATCCATTGAGATGTATCGGTTGTTTAGCAAAATAACCTTTGAAAATTGTTTAGGGATTATAAGTGTACTTTGTCGGACTTTTTGGATTATTATTGATTCGAATGGCGTGGTTGAAAATTCTCCTTACCCACTAAAATCGAAATTTTAATAAATTAAAGTGTATTTAAGCGTGGGAAGACACTGTGTATATTTTTGACACGCCTGTCTAAAACTTAGACAGAAACCTCCAAAAGTCCCGTTTTATTTCAATCAAAATACCTTAAATATCATACATTTAACATACTCAAGCCAGGCCTGAAACTTGCTTTACTCATAGGCATGAAGTGCATTAAAATATTTTTATTCTCAATTAGCCTTATCTTCACCAACTCCGTCTTCGCTTCTACCTATATGCACTACTCAATTGATGCTATTCAAAAAACATCTCATGAACTAGCACTTCGAACTGAAATTGAAGCAGGGAGAGCCACCTCACGCTGGAGTCATGCTAAAGAACTATTAGGCCCCAAATACCACAAGAGTGTAGTCAAATCTGGCGAAAAAATCGCAGATATGGATGAAATGCTTACAAATTGGACCAACCGAGCTTTAAAAGGTCGTTGGAAAAAATATGCTCGGTCCGTGGCTCAGACAATTATTCAAGAAAGCGATAAATATGGCTTTGACCCGATTTTCTTAATGGCGGTCATTGAGAATGAAAGCAGCTTTAATCCTGAAATTATTGGCACCGTAGGCGAAATTGGTTTGATGCAAGTTACTCCCGATACAGGAGCTTGGATTGCCAAAATTTATAATCTTCCTTGGAAGGGCAAGCAACAACTTAAAGACCCTTCTTACAACATCAGAATCGGCGCTGCTTATATGGCCCACCTGAGAGAAGAATTTGATTTCGAAGGACAACTTTACTTGGCAGCCTACAACATGGGCTCTGGAAATGTTCGCAAAGCACTTGGAAAACAAATTCGTCCCAAAATTTATTCCTCCCGAGTAATGCTTCGTTACCTTCGTTTCTATTCAGAGCTTCAGAAAGAAGTTACCAAAAAGATCGATTAATTCTGTGCCTTCTTGATACAATCCGGCCGTTTCCTCAAACCTGGAGAATTGCCCAAAATTTTGGTAAGG
>JBDSKY010000020.1:0-6385 GCA_039916675.1 Bdellovibrionia bacterium | reverse complement strand
TTATTGATTCTTTCGTGCCAAGCATGGAAGCGTAATGGTCAATGTCATCACTTGATTTAATTCCTGAGGCCAAAATAGTATTTGAGTTTGCTTCCACTCTTTCTGCGAAATCGGGACTAATGGATTTTAAATCCGCTCTCGCTTGGTGGGCTAGAATAATACTAATTCCAGCCCCCCGCGCTCTATCCATAAATTCTATGAACTCAGGAGTAGCAAATGAGGCAAACTCGTCAATCACTAAAGTTACAGGTCTTGGAGGGATCCCGGTTTTAGATTGAGAATAATATTTTCCTATTTGAGTCATTAAATCTTGCAAGATAAGTTTTCCGACAAGTGATGCTGATTCTTTAAGCATGAGAGAATTCATCAGCATAATTGAAATTGTTGGCTTTGTTAAAACTTCTTCAATTCCAAAAGAGCCTTTGATTACTTCTTTGCTTAAAAGAACTCCAGCAGTACTTTCAAGGAGCTGCTTTAGGTTTGAGAGAAGACCCATATAATTTTTTTTCTCATCTTTTTCAGAAAGAGTGCTGACTAATTTCGAAAAATTACGGCCTGATTCAAAATTTAAGGCTTCAATATGCCTTAAAAATGAAGAAGCAATTTCCATATCACTCAAGAGCGTGTAGAGGTGTCCTAGATGGAAATACTTTTTTTCTTTGTCACGGTATTCACATAATGCTTTTAGGACATCAATTAAGGCATCGCTCGCAAGACCCCTATAAAAAGGGTCACTCCATGTCATCGCGTTCATGAGAGCACTTTGAATAGTGGATGGATCGCCTAATTTTAAAGGATTGTAGGGCACCGATAAATCAGGATTAGCTAGGCTTAAAAATCTAATTTCATGTTCTCTACCATGTTGTTTTGCGACTTGAAATATTCTTGCCAGCGTTTGAAGCTCACTTTTAAAGTCTAAAAATATAATAGTGTGGCCAAGAGCGATTAAAAAATCAATGAAGTTATAAAGTAAGTTTGTTTTTCCAGAGCCTGTCCCTCCAACAATCGCGATATGATAGGCCAGGTTTTGTAGAGATAAAAAAAATGGTTTTCCTTCGGTAGTCTCTCCCAGAAAAAAGCTGTCAGGAGGAACATGGGAAGAGGATTGCTTAAGGATGAATTGTAAAATTTGTAACCTAGTTTTAGGAAAAAACCAACCTCCCACGCACTTTTCAAAACTAAAGTAGACTAAATTTGCTGGTCCATCAAAGATAGAGGGTAAGGTCCCTCCACTGCTTTTTACTCGTGTTTTTTTTGGTATGAACGCTTTTATGGCGAAAACCGCCACGTAAAAGCAAAGACCAAAAACGAGTGAAAGCCAAAGGTATCTTGCGCAATCAATGGTGTCTAAATTTTTTGGATAGACATAAAGTTTTAACGCTAGTTTTTTAGGTAAATAGTCTCCCACTATTCCGTTATAAAATCGTATGAAATACAGGACTACTTTATTATAAAAAGGAAACTCACAAAGAACACCTAGAAAATCTCCATGAAATCTGAACGGAGTGCCCAGTAGGAAATAAAACAGGGATGAGAAAAATAAAAGAGTATTTACGAAATGAGTTAAACCATCAAATAGAAATTTCCTAGATTTTGACCCCAAAAAACAAAGACACAGAGGTACTCCTAAAACAAGAGGAATGATGTATTTAAAAGCAAAAAAAAGGATAACTCCAATGCTTACTAGGATTCCAAAGCCTAAAATCGCTTGAATCACATCGTCGTCTGAGAGATCCTTTTTTTCTGAGCTTTTGTCCATAAAGATATTATATATTGTAACATGATTAGTGATTAGATCACAAACAACATTAAGGCACTACCGAGAGTCATACATTGCTGAACTATTTTGGCGGGTGAGGCAAACGATTCGACTTCCGTGCAGTTTGAACCGGGCTCGGAAACAGACTTTTAAGGTGGAGAATTTAGGCCGTTTCCCCCTTTTTAGGCCAATCAGGAATTTAGCTCCACCCCGAATCCTCTCGAATTTTGATAGTCCTGACGAATTTTTTCTTTTCCTGCTTTAAGTATTCCAGGATGAGGCTTGCTGCCTTGTCAGTTTCAGAGTGCGAGGATGAGTCAATTAGACTAGCAAGAAGTTCGATAGAGTTGTGAATGCGTTCCCATTCGTCCCATAAAACATCATAGTCTTTACTCTCTAAGAATTTATTTTTTATCACGTGGGCTGGACCTGAATATATTTCACCGCATTTTCAGTGTCATCTGGGTTGTATAACATTGAAAATGGAAGAAATTTTGAACAAGCACGGGTACCAAAACTTGTTTGAATAAAAGACTGTCCCATGATCTAACCTAGTGCCTTTCGTATCATTGAAATTAACTCGGAATTGACAAATGGCTTTTGGATGATTCCAAAACCACCGGAGGCTTCGGCCTGCTCTTTTGAAACCCCCATGTTACCAGTTAAAAATATTAAAGGCGGTTTATGTTCTAAATTCCGAATCCCACGAAGAAGATCAAAGCCAGATCCATCTTCCATATCGATATCAGAGACAATCAAATCTACATGCGCCCTTCTAAGTTTGGCTAAAGCCTCGTTGCCGCTTTTTGACTTAACTGCGATAAACCCTTCACTCGATAATAACAGAGCGACCGCTCTACGAATAAATTCCTCATCATCAACAACCAAGATCGTCTTAAACACTGAAACTATTTTCCCATGCATTTCGTCCAAAATCCTTACCAGGAGATGTCTTTGACTATATTAAAGAGTTCATCACTAAATTCTTGAATCCTGTGACTAAGCCCTCTTGCTCCCGCGACGGTCCCAATCGCGCAGAGCGTTAGATGAAAAGTGAGCCATATACACCTAATATGTTAGGTGTTACCGCTTTTGTAAAGAAGAGAATCTCGTGAGATGTACTCTGCTGAACTTCTCTTTTCAAAACACCTAAGAAAGCTTAGGAAAAATAGCAACTTAACCCAGGAAAAACTGGCGGAAAAGGCTGGAATTGAATACAAATATGTCCAAATGCTTGAAGGTAAGAAGCCTCCATCACCTACTTTACGCACCTTGACAAAAATTGCGAAAGCATTAGAAATGCAAGCATGGGAATTGATCCGATTTGATTGAAAAAAGATCAGAAGAACATCTGTTTCTTCAATATTTACATAAGACCTACGATAATTCATGGGATGAAAACGATCTCCCGACTTTGTTTGGATTTATAATTCGAAAAATGAAAATCGTAAAGGACTCCGACATAAATGAAGTGGGAGTTATGGGGTGATCCCGCCAGAGGCGTAGCGGTTATTCACGTACCAACAGAGGCCGAATTCTCCTACAAAGAAATCAGAATCTATCTAGGTCTATCATGCAGTGAGTCAACAAAATGAGTTCGTTTGTGAATTCGGACCCGGCAATAATTACCCCTCCTGACGTACAAAAAAGGCTATAGGTACACGAACCGATGAGCAGGAATACCTTGACCGCTTGAAGTCTCCGTTTTTGGAATGTAAGCCAACTGAACGCGAGGATAATTCCCTCAGAAATGACAGCTCTCAGCAATGCCCCGGCATGATCTCCCTCAGTTTAGGAAAGGAACCTGATTGATTCCCAAATTGACAAGCAAGCCATTGCCCCGACCAGGGCCAGAAGGAAAATCTTTTCAACGGAGTCGCTCCGTCCCACCCATTCCCTACCCTGCGACGTTGACCTCTAGGAAACGGAATTTCCAGAAATTGCGACCTGGGATTTGGCAACCAGCGCCCCATCCTTGCGCGAAAGAGAATTTCACCTAGCCGATGTTCGTAGTTTTGCCGGTTTTTCGATCTGCTTTTTCGTTTTCATGCGTTGCCAGCTTTCCACCACCCAAAGACTGCTGAATAAATGCGCTAACTTCTTCTATTTCTCTTTTCAGCCCTGGAAATAATTTATAGATCTCATCTCGACGTGTCTCAAGTTTTACAACTTGCGTTATAATTTCTTCCTTGGCTTGTGGATCTTCTATTTTGGCGTAGTCCGACTGGGCCTGTCTGATTGTTTCAATACATTGCACAATTTCTACGCGCATATCTTCGATGGTCATATTGATTTCATGCTCGTGTTTCGTGTAATAGGCTCTGAGCAAAGCTATCTGCATATCGCTTTTATCAATGGTTGCAGTAGGTGCATATTTCTTTCGGTCTTCCGGTGTGACAAGGGTTCGCACCCATCTGATAAAGCCAGGATCTTGCAGATTCACTTGCTCTTGAATCACTTGTTGTTCATGAAGGAGCGCCTGAGTTTTGGTAGCCTGATATGCAAGGCGTTCAGTATTTTCTCGAATAAGCCGCTGAGTTTCACTCTCAAAATTTTCTGGGGCACCATAGGGGCCGTTTTTTAAAATCCCCATGAAGGCCGCTAACGGTCCTGATCTAAATTTCTTTTTGTTAACTCGAAGGTCAAAGGCGAAAGCGTCGATTGAATCTTGGAGTTCCTCGGGAGTAACCTTCCCCCAACGTATGACTTGCTTAGTCTGACCTTTTCCGAACTTGACGTTGTATTGGTAGAGTTCAGTGCAATCTATGTTCTGCCATTCCTCTGGTAATTCCTGAGAATCTTCGTTGTGTATGGGTTGAATTTCTGAAGGAGATGGTTTTGCATCGCCGGTACTAGTTGTTGTAGTTTCATTTAGTTCAGAAAAATTAGGGGAACTACTACTACTAGGTGAGCTTGATAGGCGTTTTGATAGGTTATTGGATAGGTTGATGATAGGTTGACGATAGGTTATTGTTAATAATTGCCCAGCTGTATCAGCTTTAAACAATTCATGAAAAACGTGATCTGCAATTCTATAGATTGTCCAACCGCCTCTTCCTTTTTTTGAATCATATATCTCGAACCAACAGTCTTTAATCATCCTGACAATTGCCACCTCAACCGTAGTCTTAGTGGTTCCTACGAATTCTGAGATATTTATAATTGCAATTGGAGCAGTCGTCCTATCATTGTAATTTTTGGCAGAAGAATAGAGAAAAATTAGGACCTTCCTCTTGAGTCCACATACCGCCATTAACGAAAATGCTCTAATAGGTTTTGATAGGTTATTGATAGGTTGAGGCAAGGTTGATGATAGGTTTACCGATTGGTGTTCTGATAGGTTGATAGGTTTACCATTGACCTCCTCATTTGTTGAACTATAGGTTGGTGATAGGCTATTGATAGGCGAATGAATAGGCTTTGTGATAGGTTGATAGGTTGATAGGTTAGTGGTAGGTTGATCTTTGATAGGCTTTTGATAGGTTGATTCGTCATTTTTCTCAGGACTTGATGACGATGGGGCTAAGAATTCAATCGGCAATTCTAGCCCATTTTCGAGCGTTATAGACTGTTTGATATTCTTCTCGTGTTCTGATTCCTTAGTGTTGATAGGTTGATCAGATTTTGGATCCTGATTCAAAGTTCTGACCGGATTCTCTGCGCGAGCTTCTGATTTCCTCAGGTCCTTAGCAATTACCTTGTCAGCATCGTCGAGAAGATTAAAGCCAGTGTTTTTAAATCGATCTCCTTTACCACTCGCTAGGAGATCGGAAATGCTTCGTTTCTTGCTCATTCAGGTCTCCTTAGGTGGATTGTTGGGGTCCTGATTGATTTAAGATTAATTGCGGCATTTCAGGAATGACGATGGGTTCAGGTTTCTCTTTCCAGAGCCACTGTTTAAGATCAAAAATTTCAACAATAAGAGAGTGAATGTCTTCTAGTGCAGGATTTTTACCCGATTTTGCATTCCAGAGACATTTGCCATCTGCAATGGAATTATCAAATTCCTTAGACGTGGAAACATAGGTATCGCACAAGCATTCCTTAAAGTCAGATTGCATAAGCTGGTTCAAGAGGGAAAAAGCTAATTTAGCTCTTGCGTCAAATTTATTCATCACAATCTGAAGTTCAGCTGTAGTGTTGAATTTAGAGTGGATTGATAGGAGATGCTCAGTAGAAAGATGAAGCCCTTCGATAGAGTAGGCGTCAGCATTGATCGGCAGTATTACCTTGTCAGCAAAACAACAGGCCGCCGAAGTAATTCTAGAAATAGAAGGGGGACAATCAAAAAAAATAAGGTCGTAATTATCTCGGATTGGCGCGAGCATTTCAGCAAAAAAGCTGCCTATATTTTCCGTTCCTTGAATGATCGATAGGTCTAAATTGGCAAGACCCAGATTTGCTGGAATTATATGTAGAAAATCGGTCAAGGGAACAACTGCATCCTTGATTGTAACTTTTCTGTCGTTAATTCTTCCATTGTAAACTTCAAACAGCGTGACATCAACTCTTGGACGAGAGTAAACACCAAAGCTCTTCGAGAGATTCGCTTGTTGATCTCCATCTATCATTAAGACTCTCATTCCAAGGGCACTGCAACGTGAGGCCATTGCGTGGGTCAAAGTT
>JBDSKY010000019.1:0-4537 GCA_039916675.1 Bdellovibrionia bacterium | reverse complement strand
GGATAGCTATGTGGGCGAAGAGTTACTTTGCAAATCGTGTGAGCGTGCTGGCAGAAGAGTTAGGCGTATTTGTCGTGAAGGTATTCCCGGCAAACACATCTAGGACTTGTGCTAAGTGCTTACATTGCGATGGGCAGAGTCGAGTGAAATCGGTGTTCAGATGTACGAATACCGCCTGTGGAAACAGGACACATGCAGATATTAACGCATCGCGTGTAATAGCACTGAAGGGTTCGGAGAATGCACTTAAGATTCTTAAGTACAAATCAGGCTCCGTTCAAAAACGTCCCCGCCGCGCACGACGCGCGGTTTAGGGCCGTTGTACCTGGTCTCTTTTAAATCCTCCTTACTCTTTAGAGGAGGTTCAAACACCTGAAATTTAACAAGGGAGTTTAAAAAAATGAAAACCCAGACAGAATCAGAGATAATTTTATCCCATAAGTCAGAACGGGTCCTAGTTTCAAATTTTGGCGCGTCATTACGTGAATATTATTTGTTGCAAGCTGACGGGAAACAATTGCCTCTCCTTTGGGCCTATAAGGGAGCCACAAATCGGGAAGGTGGCCAAGGGGACGTGCTAGCACCGTTTCCAGGCCGGATTAGGAACGGAAAATATCGTTTTGGTTCACAAGACTTTCAGATTGATATTAACGATAAATCTGGCCCCAATGCAATTCACGGTTTTTTAAGAAATGTGCTGTGGAATATTGATGAGCAGACTGAGTCGCACGTGGCGTTTAGTTTCCGTATCGAACCTTCTCTTTTTCACGGTTATCCGTTCTCGCTTACTTTTCAAATTGTTTATGCGCTGACGGAATTAGGATTAAAAACCACCTACAGGATTCAAAATCATTCGGACAAGTCTGCCCCCGTCGGAATTGGTTTTCATCCTTACTTTACAGTCGGCAATTCCACCATCGACGAAACGTCACTGCAAATTCCTGCGTCAAAAGTATTGGAATTCAACTCTGGTCTGTTGCCTACCGGAAAGATCCTGGACGTATCTTCGACCGATGTGGATTTCAGAGCCATGCGCAAAGTTAGCTCTTGTCGAATTGACAACTGTTTTACGGACATGATTCGCGATGAGAACGGTTACTCACGAACGATCATTGAGAATTTGGCGGACCTGAGACGAGTTGTAGTTACTATGGACCGTACCTTTGATTTTCTAGTGATCTATACGGGAGATGAATTGTCCTCGAAGTCAAAGAGGAAGTCGATTGCAATTGAGCCCCTCACTTGTGCCACCGATGCTTTCAACAAAGAATCCTACAAGTCAGTTTCTCAGGGGGGGCAAGGGGATCCATGGGGCGAAATTGTCATAAAGCCCCAGCAAGTCAAAACGGGACATTATTTTATCTCTCATGAATTTATCAATGCGGCACAAAGCAAGTGATAGCGACTTAGCGATACTACTACTTAGCGGGCAGTTGAGAGGCTGTAAAAGCTTGGGGGAAAATTTCTTGAAACGTCATGATATTCAGGTCGCCCTTGACGTTAGCTAAATAAATGACTGTCTCAGATCCAAATTCTGCCATGACCTGCCGACACATGCCACACGGAGGCCAAGGTGGAGCAGCATCCGTGACGACCATCACTTCTTTTATTTTGATAGCCCCTTGATCACTTACTGCTTTAACAATTGCTGATCTTTCGGCGCAAATGGATCCCCCATAGGACGCGTTTTCGACATTGCAGCCCGAGTAGATATTTCCATCTGAAGTCTTGATCGCTGCTCCCACTTTGCATTTGCTGTAAGGAGAATGGGAGTTCTCACGAGTATGAAGTGCCTTTCGATAGAGTTCCTGAACGTCTTTGGAGGCAGAAGCGATAGAAGAAGAAATAGATGCGGCAGAATTAGGTTGGCTCATTTGGCGCTCACTTTTTCGCTCGTTTTGCTGGCTACCTTTGGAGGTTTAGATGGGGCTGCCGGTGCCTCGGTTCGCAAAGCCATTCGAGGCAAAGCTAAGAGCAAAAGGCGTTTCATTTTTTCTGCCCCTATTTTTGAAAGTTCAAGGACTTCATCATGGGACAGTTTGTCAGGAGATAATCCAGCCGCAAGATTTGTGATGCAGCTCAGGCCTGCTACTTCAATGCCCATGTGGTTAGCTGCTATGCATTCGGACACGGTAGACATTCCTACTGCATCTGCGCCCAATATTCTTAACATCCTGACTTCAGACGGAGTCTCGTAGCTAGGTCCTAAGAGTCCGCCGTAGACACCTTTATGAACAGGAGTTTTGGTTTCTAATGCTGCAGTTTGAAAAATCTCCAAGCAGCGTTTGCTGTAAGCTTCTGTGAGATCCGGAAATCGTGGGCCAAGTTCAGATAGGTTCTTGCCTACCAACGGGTTCTCCCCTGTTAAATTGAGGTGATCCTCAATTAACATGACATCTCCGGCACGAAAGCGAGTGTTGATCCCTCCGGCGGCATTAGTAAGAACTAGAGTTTTCACTCCTAAAGTAATCACGACTCGAGTGGGAAGAACGACATCTTCCATAGGGTAACCTTCGTATCGATGAAAGCGGCCATCCAATAATACGATGGGAATTCCATTCATTTTTCCAAGGATCATTCTTCCGGCATGTCCTATAATAGAAGTAGGGTGAAATCCTGGAATTTCGGAATAGGGAATGATTGTCTTGTCCGTGACTTCGTCGGCGATTGCACCTAGACCTGATCCTAGGACCAATGCCAATTCAGGTTTAAGGGAGGACCGCGCCTGGATCGCTTCTACCGCCGCTTTAATTTTGCCGTAACTCGGCTCTGTAGTTTGAGTGATAATGCTGCTCATATTTTCTCCGAATTAAATATTAGACTTAGTATTGTTCAAAAATTAGTTTAGGTACAGGCTTTCTCGCTTTGCTAATCTCTATAGACTGATGGAACTTTTGCTCCAGTTCACTCAGATCCATATTATCCTGAGCATAAGCTGTTGCAATGGCTTCGCCCAGTTGAATACGGCTACCGAGTTTCTTGTGAAAGATCATCCCTACCCCAGGGTCGATAGTATCACTGGCCTTCCGCCGTCCGCCGCCCAGCTCAATCAGAAGTAAGCCGATGTTCTCTGTATTTATTTTGGTGATAAAGCCACGCTTTTTTGCAGTCCAGGTAACACGACGTTGAGCAAGTGGGAGTTTTTCGGGATGAAAGATTTGCTCAAGATCTCCCCCTTGAATTTTGACCATGTCTTGAAATACCTTCCAAGCGCTGCCATCCAGAAGTTTCCCATGGGCCACTTTTCGACCCTCGGTCATATTACGAACCTGTTTGCTTAGTTCCAGCATATGAGCGCAGAGTTGAATCGTAAGTTCTTTTAAATCTGCTGAGCTGGTATCTGTTCTTTTTTCGTCTCTTAAAATTTCAATACATTCCTGAACTTCAAGAGCGTTCCCAACGGCATAACCCAAGGGTTGATTCATATTAGTGAGAATCGCACGCGTGGGAAGTTTCATTTTTTTAGCAACCTGGGTCAAGGTCTTAGCTAATTTGCGGGCTTCCTCTCGAGTTTTCATGAAAGCCCCGCTTCCCACTTTTACATCGAGGATCAGGGCTTCAGCTCCTTCAGCTATTTTTTTGGAAAGGATGGAAGCCGTGATCAAGGGAATGCATTCTACTGTCGCTGTGACGTCGCGAAGGGCATAAAGCATTTTGTCGGCAGGGGCTATCTTTTCAGATTGCCCGATCATTGCACAACCGATGGACTCTAAGGTGCTCTCAAATTTTTCTCGACTCAGATGAACATTGAACCCACTGATCGATTCGAGTTTATCCAGAGTTCCGCCGCTAAAGCCTAGGCCTCTGCCTGACATCATCGGAACTTTTAAGCCACAGGCCGCAGCCAATGGCGCAAGAATGAGAGAGACTTTATCGCCGACTCCTCCTGTAGAGTGTTTGTCTACTTTGAAACCTGGTATTTTAGAAAGGTCATATTGCTCACCGCTTTTTAACATGGCTTCGGTTAACGCCATGGTTTCATCCAGGGACATTCCGGAAAAATAAACTGCCATTAAAAACGCTGTGGCTTGGTAATCGGTAACCGTTCCCAATTTACCGGTGGGCCCGTTCGATAGACCGCCAATAAAGGCAGAAATTTCTTCTTTAGAAAGTTTTTTTCCGTCGCGCTTCTTCTTGATAACTAAAGATGGGTTGAACATGATTCGGAGTCCTAATGGGATTGAAGTTTAAGATCAGGCAAAAAGGATTTGCCAACTAGTCCAGAATGATTTGCTTCTTCTCCCAAAAGGGCGTGGACGACAGTCGCTCCAACATCAGCAAAACTCGATCGAATTCCCAAGTCCACTGCGCCTTTCGTCTTCTGCGACGGACTGTACGCAATTACGGGAATGTACTCCCTTGTATGGTCTGTCCCCTGATAAGTAGGATCGTTGCCGTGATCGGCTGCGATCAGTAAAAGATCGTCTGAACGAAGTTTTTTTCTGATCTCAGGGAGAGCGCGGTCAAACTCTTCAAGAGCTGCCCCGAATCCCAGAACATCGCGGCGATGGCCATAGAGCATATCGAAGTCGACTAA
>JBDSKY010000018.1:0-7521 GCA_039916675.1 Bdellovibrionia bacterium | reverse complement strand
GGGTTTCTTCTAAGTCAGCATTTTCATTTACACGGGATTTACACGGGTCTTCTGCGGGATTTACACGGGTCTTCTCTGTCGGCATTACACGGGATTTACACGGGTCTTCTGCGGGATTTACACGGGTCTTCTCTGTCGGCATTACACGGGTTTTGTCTTCATCTTGAATCGACTTTGGTTCAACTTTTTGAGTTTGTGCGGGTTTTGAATCTGTCGCGCGCTTTGATTTTTTGGAGATTATTTTTGATACGTGTTCGCCACGCTCTTGTGGCTGTGATGAGAAATTAGGAACGAGAGCCTCTGGGCCACTTATTTCTCCTGCTAAAGCTGCCTCGAAGTCGAACCCCTCTAGGAAATCGACTTCGTCTTTCTTCCGCTTATTACTCACAAGTCAGCCTCAACAGTCTTCACTCTTTTACGCTGAATAGTCGGCTTCTTATATATTTCAGGTTGAGTAATAATTTCTCGGCCTTCGATTGCCGCAAGAACATTGTCAGTGAAGGTCAAGTAATCTTCAGAAGCCCTGGCAGTAGGTGCATATTGGTAAACGGTTTTCTTACGGGCCTGACAATTTTTAATTTTTACATCGAGACGAATAGGCTGGAGGATCTTTGTTTTAACACCAATAGACCTCTGTAGGACTTTCATAATCTCATTTGTCATACTTAGTCGTTGGTCAAATTTAGTAGGCAAAATACCCAGAAGCTTTGGACTACGGTTGAAATACTTCTCGACGATATTCATATTCTCAAGGATGGTCTGAATGCCTGTCATTGAGAGGTGATCCATTTCTGTTGGGATGACGAGATAATCGGCAACCGTTAGAACGTTGTAGGTAACAAGATTCAGAGTGGGCGGACAGTCGAAGATAATATGGCTATAGCTCTCTTCAATTTTTTGTTCATCAAATCTGAATTGAAGAGTTTCCTCTCGTCGAGGAAAGGTACTCATTCGAATATCAGCATCTGCAAGGCGTCGAGACCCAAGCATAACGTCAAAGCCAATATTAAGTTCCGAGTCTTCTATGATTCGGACCACACATTCCTTATAGGGATGGCCATTTACCAAAAAATCGAACGAATCGCCCTGATGCTCATTGAGTTTTAGTCGGTAATAACTTCGTAGTGAAGCTTGTGAGTCGAAGTCGATAAGGAGAACGCGGGCATTCGGATTTTTGCGAACAATCCCTGCTGCTAAGTGGATGCTACTCGTCGACTTACCAACGCCACCTTTAATATTTTGAATTGCAATTGAAACCACACTGCCTCCACGCTTCAATCACAACACAGGCTTAACTGGAATCAACAAGATTTTTTATCGCATGATGTTATGTGAAACTATGCTAAAAAAATTGGAACATCTACGATTACCACTTCGCGGTTCATGAATATAAATTAAACTGGCACACCGGTTGTGTTTTTTTGACTTACATTCTTTACCCAGCAATTTCCTTTATTTTGCTGGCTCGCTTTTGTACCTCTTTAAACTCCGGCTCTGCATCGAATCCGTTAGGATATAGGATAATATCCGGAGCAAGTCCCATAAAGGCGGCTAGCCGCAAAGCAACCCGAGGTCCCACCTCGCGACGATCGTTTTCGATCGCACTCAAGTTGCCTTGTGAGATACCACAAGCAAAAGCCATCCGATCTTGTGGTATCTCAAAGTTGATTCTCCAAGATTTGATGAGTTGTCCCGTCGTCGAGGAAATCTTGAAAATCTCAAGAGGACTTTTTATTTTTTTCATTTCTTCCTCCCGTAATTGTGATTCGTGGTTATCCGTGCAATCTGCACTTTCACAATGTCTTTTTCGATTCTATAGATGATGCGGCCACTGTTGGAAAACGCCGAAGACCTATAGCCGACCCAATCATCCTCAAGTGCATGGTCAGCCCATTTGCCGTCTCCTTGAATCGACTCTGGTCCGTGAAAAGTCACCTGTCGAATCCACGTCGTGATAACCCTTCGATCATCATCGGAGAGCTTACTGCCTGAAAGTAAGCTCTCACTCTCGGCCTGGGCTGAAGTACTTTCAAATTCAACTTTCCACATGAAATACAAATTACTATATCAATAGTAACATGTCAAATAAGATAAGTCAATATTGTACCGCAACTAATCTTATCTCAAGCCAAACAATGGTCCTATAAGCTCCTATACAGTGTCCCCTTAGATATCCCCAGCGTACGGCAGATCTCCAGAATAGGGATTTTCGATAGGTGAAGGGCGCGAGCCTGTTGGATTTTACCCGCATCCATGAGGCGGGGACGGCCACCTTTACGACCACGATCCGCGGCCGCCCTTAATCCGGCCAATGTCCGCTCTCGAATCAATTCTTTTTCAAACTCCGCCAACGCCCCGAAAAGATGCAGAAACAATTTTCCGCTGGCCGTAGTGGTGTCGATATTTTCCTGTAAAGACTTAAAGCCAATTTTTTTCTCATCAAAGATCTGTACAAGCTCGATCAGATGCTTGAGTGATCGACCTAGGCGGTCCAATTTCCAAACGACCACCGTATCGCCATTCCTGGCGTATTTTAGAAGCTTATCAAGTCCATCTCGTTGGGATTTGGCACCACTGATGACATCCTGAAAGATTTCTTGGCAGCCAGCTTGCGATAAGGCGTCTGTTTGCAAATTTAATGACTGATCTTGAGTTGATATCCTGGCGTATCCAATAAGCATGAAACCCCCATACCCTTGAGGGTTTCAAAAACGAGTGAGACTGTCTATTACGAAACTTTATTGAATTAGAGGTTTTAAGACGGGTTTTGAGTCTCAAAACTCTATGTAACATAAGACATTATGTTACATAGAGTTCCATCAGCAAAAGTTCCAGAAACGCTCGTTTACGGAACATTGAGGCTAAGGCGGATAAAAGCCCTTTTCGCCCTTTGGCGAAAGTATCCCCGGCCGGCCAAGTCACCAATTTGTTCCCGAATTTTGACTTGAGATCTTATGTTGCGGGGTTTTTGAGCCACCACCGGCTCTGTTTAAAATTGGAATTTGAAGAGGGACAAGTCTCGTTTTTGGCAACTAATTTTAATGATCGAAACAAAAACGTCTCAGAATGGACAGCTCTTTTTTATTCTTTTCGAAGGCGTCTCAATTTTATATTATCAGATTCAATTAACCTGCTCTCCAGAGCTAATAAAATTTTGCTAAAGAAACTTCGATATTTTGCCGAACTATTATCTATGGTGAAAAGAAGTATTGTCCTTTTAATGGCAGTTAATTTTTTATCGGGTTGTGTTCTGAGCGCCAATATCGAGGGTGCCGAGCGTTTATCTGGAGTTCCAAGTTCACTCCTGCCCGAAGAAGACATGATGGTAATTGGCCAAACTGATTTTAACACAGCCAATGAAAATAATGGAATTACCAGTAAGTCTTCTTTGGCTTATCCCGAACTGCTCTCTTCGGATGGGACCCATCTTATAGTGACAGATGGCGATTGTCGGATTCTTATTTTTGGCGGCAATGAAATTTCCGGAACACCGGTCGTTGTGGGCCAATCTAGCCTATCCAAATCTGATTGCTCTTCGCCTTGGGGCGCGGATATTACGGCAAAAAGCCACGGCTATGGAGGGCAGACGGTTTCCGATGGTACTCATCTGATAGTTGCCGACCCTGACAATAACCGTATCTTGATCTACAATCAGATTCCGACTTCCCACGGTGCCGCCGCAGATGTGGTGATTGGGCAGTCTGATTTTACTTCCGGACAATGCAATCGAGAGCTTTCAGCTCCGACGGCTGCAACGCTTTGCTACCCCTACGGAGTAGTTCTTATTGGCGGTAAGCTGGTTATTTCAGATTGGAGCAATAACCGTCTGCTAATTTACAATAGCATCCCGACTTCCAACGGTGCCAGTGCCGATTTAGTTATTGGCCAGGCTAATTTTACGAGTCTCGCGGCTAACCGTGGGGGAGTCGCTTCGGGGATGTCGATGAATAGTCCCTGGGCTTTGTCGACAGACGGAACCAAATTGGCCTTGGCCGATTACTCAAACAACCGCGTGATGATTTGGAACGTGCTACCAACTGCTCTCGACGTTACTGCAGATGTGATTCTTGGCCAACCGGATGATTTAACTATTACACCCGGAACCACGTCTGGAAAAATGATGTACCCTTCCCATGCTATCTTCGTATCGAATTCCCTTTACGTTGCCGACAATGGTAACCATCGTGTTTTGTACTATGCAACTACGCCGACCTTGACTGGTGCGAGCGCAACAGCGGCAATGGGGCAAACAGACTTAAGCACGGGTTTAAGAAATCGCGGGGGGCTCACTGGTGCAAATTCACTTTCCAATCCGACAGGACTTGTGGTTGCCAATAATTCACTTTATGTTTCGGATTCTAGCAACAATCGAATCCTGAAGTTTTCGCCGATTCCAACCTCTGAAGTCGCGGCCTCTGAGGTTTTTGGGCAGGCTAATTTTAGTAGCTACTCTCCAAGAGCGGCTGCGCCCAGCAATAAAGGGTTCACTCAGTTAGCGGGTCTTGCCGTTTCAGATAAGTATTTAATTGTGCCTGATCAGGGGCAAGCCAGGGCCTTGATATTTGATAAAGAAAATCCTCGGGAAGGGGCTTTGGCTGTTTTGGGTAAACCGGACTTTGCAGCGACGTGCGTACCGGCCTGTCCTGCCACAAGTGCCAGTTCGTTTGCTCCGATATCCGTGGCTGTCGACAAAGATCAGCGCTTATATGTTGCTGATCCTGGAGCCAGCCGTATTCTTGTCTTTAATCAAATTCCAACGACCAGTGGGGCGGCGGCAGACTATGTGATCGGGCAGGATGATTTCATTACGACCACGGGCAATTCCGGAACAAATACGGCCGGTAAACTGGCGGCTCCGCAAGGAGTTTGGGCATACGATGATAAGCTTTTTGTGGCTGATACCTATAATCATCGAGTCTTAGTGTTCCAACTTCCCATCACGCAAAACAGGCCTCTGGCTATCTTGGCTATTGGCGCACCGGATGTGAACACTCTCACTGGCGGATCCAGCCAGTCCCTAATGAGCTATCCTTCGGCAGTATTCACGGATGGAAGCAAGTTACTCGTCACGGAGTGGATAGGAAATCGCGTAAAGGTCTATAACACTATTCCGACTCAAAGTGGCGCGCTAGCGGATTATGTGCTTGGCGCACCGGACTTTAATACGATTGGTCCCTCATCGGTCGCTACGGCCAACAATTTCGGCACCTACATTGTCAGCAGTGCCATCATCGATAATTTTATTTTCACGGCAGACAAAAATCGGGGTCGCATCCTTGGCTTTGATATGTCCAACATAACTAATGGAATGGATGCAACCAGAGTTCTCGGGCAGACAAATTATACAGATTCAAAGTACTATCCGTATGGCAGTGCTGATGGAAAATCTCTTGGGTACTTGAACTCACCGGTTGGCATCGTACCTGATCCCGGCGGTAAATACATTTGGATTGCGGATCGTTGGGCCTATCGCGTGATTCGGATCAAACGCTCGGCATTTTGGAAATATGTAAACAAGTAGAGCCGCCGGGTAGGCCCAGGTAACCCCAGGCCCCCCACGGATCCGGACTTGCCCAATTAAGGCATCCGGCTCTTCAGATTAGGGCTTTGCTTCGAGTAGTTGAAGTTGGTGCGAATTCTTGGTTTCGGGAGAGGGTGTCTTTTAAGGTAGCTGCGAAACTGTTGCCAGTATATTTGACTCTTGCGTGATCGGCTCGAGAGCCACTTGCGCCAGATTCGCTCCGTCATCATTTTAACTTGGGCTAGGCAACGGGAATTGCCGATGATGCCATAGTAGTTGTAATGACCTCGCAGCATGAGACTGAGCCTCTGATGCTGGAGCCTTTGCGGAAGGTGGCTATTGGCTTTACACCAGGCCTCTATCTTTGAAAGACTCCGCCGTAGACGGTCCTTCGCGGTTTTATATTTGACGACCCAGTGGTTTTTCTTTGATCGGCCCCAATAGAGCGTAAATCCTAAGAAATCAACAGTTGCTGGCCGTACTCCCGTCTTACCCCTTACACATTGAAAATCAACAAGGACGGTTTTGGTTGGATGCACAGTGAGACCATACTTTGCAAAGCGCTTTGGCAGAACAGCCAGAAGCTTGGGCTGCCAATGATTCAAAATCCAATGTCACCTTGGCAAATGCTGTATATCAAAGATCAGACTTCTTGAATATCGTAGCTCCGCGCAAATACCACCAAACAACGGTACTGCCGGTCAAGATCGCAGAACTGCTGGGAGCATAACTAAAGAGGGCGAACAGGCCCCTGTTCTTGCGGTTACAAACCCATACTGTATTATCTGCCCGCCAGCCCGACTTACTCATTCGCCAGATCTGGAGATGCATTAAATAGAACTTAGGCCGGCCTAGAAGAAAGAGCCCTGACGTGGATCCCCCTGAGAAGTGCGGGGTTTAGGACTTTTTTTCTTTGAATTCTTTTTCCGTGGACGGGACTTTAAATTTCCGATTTTTTCCAAGTATTGGTGCGTATCAGAAAGCCGTTCTATTTGCTTCAACAATGGCTCAATATCTCGTTGAAAATCCTTCCGAATCTTTACAATCAAAGTCTCATAACTTCGCTTAGTGGAAAATTTCCAGGCGGGATGTTTACGCAGATCCTTCACTTCAAGTCGCAGCTCGTTCAACTCCTCGTCAAGCCATTGGGAACTCTGAGTTATTTCAGCTAGCGTCATGCTCCTTAACTCCTTCATTCGAATCAAGGTGAGCGCATCCAGTTTCTTCAGAGCTGTAAGGTTTCTGTGTTGATACGCATTCTGGACTCTATGCCAGATTTTCGAATACCATTTTTTCAGACTCTCGCTGTCTTTTGGTGACTGAGAGTCAGGATGAATTTTTCTGGCTAGCTTACGATAGGTCTGCTTGAGTTCTAATTCGTCCTGCTGTGAAAGCTTTTTGCCAGAAGTGTTATCGACGCGAATGAATTCTTCGTCAAAATCTTCTTCGGCTTCCATCTGCTCTGAAAGCATCTCTTCCACCTCTTTGATCCGATCAGTGAAGGATTCACCCATGTCCGCTCGATATTGTTTATCGAGGTGCTTGCGAGTTTTTTCCGGGAAAAGATTCCAGATCCGAACTAACAAAGACATATCTCCTGTCATGGATCCAATCTCAATGACCTGCATAAGTAATTGCTGAGCTCCCCCATCGTGGGAGCACTGACTGCGGACATTCTGAGCAGAAATTACCTTCAGCTTTTCGTAAAGAGCACTTTGCTTCGCGGTTAAATTGGAAGCATCAGGACCGTTCCAGATATCTTCTTCGGAGTCAAAATCATCGAACTCATCATCGAGGCCCCCATCATCACTATCTCGGGCACGGCCAAAGATCCGATTCATCTCCTCCTGAGCATAAGCGTCTCGTGCACTTCGCTTTTCATCAATTTTGCGTCGCTCCGCTTCGGTTCCGGCGGCGTATCGCTTCTCTTCCTCTTTTAAAATAGCGTAAGCCTCTTCCAAGCCTAGAGATTGCATTTCGGCTAGGGCGATAAGGGCATT
>JBDSKY010000017.1:0-3729 GCA_039916675.1 Bdellovibrionia bacterium | reverse complement strand
AAGACCTCATTTTTCTTCGCTTTTCGTTAAACATTTTGGCGGGTTCGGGAGTGCTGATTACTGATGGAAATGCCCGATCCAAAGGAACAATATTCTGTGTATACAAGGCATTGGAGGACCTTTCGATCATCGATGTCAGTGCCGTCCGTTCGGTGAAATACGCGCATGATTTGGAGCTGAAACGAAAAAAACAGGCGGAAATATTAATTCCAGATCGTTTATCATATTCAAATGTTATCGATATTATCTGTTTTTCTGATGTAAAAAAACTTGAAGTCTTGAATATTCTTCAGAAAAGTGGTAATAAAACGTCGGTTATTGTGAATCAAGGCTGGTACTTTATGCCAAGAACCCACAGAGGTTGATTATGATGAATTTTACATCTGGTGATATTTTTTCTTCGCCAGCGCAGGTGATTACTAACGCTGTAAATATCGTAGGGGTAATGGGGGCGGGATTAGCACTTGAGTTCAAGCGACGATTTCCATTAATGTTTGAGGATTACAGTCATCGATGTAAGAGGGGGGACTTGCAGTTAGGCAAGCCCTACTTATGGGAAGATGATCGATTTCAGATTCTCAACTTCCCTACGAAACGTCATTGGAAAGATGCATCTAGATTGGAAGATGTTGAAGCTGGATTAAAATATCTTTCTGAGAATTACCAGATTTTAGGAATTCAAAGCCTCGCTCTTCCTGCTCTTGCCTGTGGCTTAGGAGGGCTTAAGTGGGGCAACGTTCGCCCATTAATTGAGAAATATCTGGGATCTCTTCCTGATCTTGACGTAATTGTATATGAGTCGATGGCGGCTGCGATAAAGCCGGCGGGTTCAGCGGGTAGCGACGAGGAGAAAATAAGTCAATCACCTCAGCAGCCGTTACGAAAGATCGCTGCACATCCATTTCCTTAGGCTCTATAGGAGTATCGTCTAGCTACTTTCTTTTTCTTGAAACTCATCCCAAGGCTCTCCGGCGTCAATCGATTCTAAAAGGAACCGGATACCTTGATTATCAGTGGGATTGAGCCAGATCATTCGGTCAAATATTTTCCGCGCTTCGGAGATCTCTCCTAGTCGCCAAAGGCAGAGTCCATAACCGTGAAGACAGCGTAGGAATGGACGGTTATCAACCATTCCCCACTTGAGGACTCCGTTGAAGTTGGGGCCCAATGAATGTTCTCCAATTTTAACCCCAATTTCATAATGAAGTTTGGCTCGTTCGGCACGGTAATTATTTGCCGGCTCGCTATTGAAATCCCAATTACCTAAATGTGAGTGAGCATCCAGACAACGTAAATCCGTAGTTAGAATTTTTTCCATGATTTTATAAGCACTGACGTAGTCCCCGCATTCGTAATGTTCGGAAGCCTGCAGAATTGGATCGTCCCACGGGTCTTCTGGGTCTTCGCCTGGGATAATTTGCTCCATTTCAAACATGGGTCTAGGGCCTGCTTGAATTACTGGGACAAAATACGGATTCACTTCTTCGTCTTTCTCCCCCCATATATCTTCCTTCGGTGTCCATGTGCCGTGGGATTCAAGAAGTAATGGAGTAAGGTCTAATTCTTCAATACTAATTCGGGAGGACAAGAGTTCACCCGATAAGTAGCTCGTCCCGGCATACTTCCAAAGTTTATTTGGCTTGATCTTGAGAATCTGTCCCGCAACTTCGTGCCAAATTTGGCGGCTGGGTTTTAAGGTGACTGATTCGCCAGTTAGCAATCGACAACGAACTCCACGATCTTTAACTGCGAGCGCCACTAATTCTATTTCTAATAAACCTTCAATTGAAAAACCTTGATTCATCTAATTCACCTTTATTTATAGATTCCCAAACTTTGCATCGAACAATTTAATGAAATTACGCTTTGCCTTGAAATTTGCTCGAACCTCTTTGAGGTAGACTATTGATTCACCTTCAAGGTTTGCCGTCTTCATCAACGTCTGAATTTTTCCAATGTGATTTACAGCTTGACGGTAAGATTCGTTATCACCACGTTTGATTTCATCTTCTACAATCTTCTGATAGGCGGTTGCGGCATCTGCTGGGTAGGTTTTTTCACGTTTTTCGGCGAGCCGATGCCAGAGTTGGAGGTTTGCTCCTTCACTCTGAGCTTGCTTCCAAGCGGCCTCAATGTCACCTTCCCAGAGATAGAGTTCGACAAGCGTCGAGTTGTTGCTGTTGCTTTCCCAGGAGTAGTCAAAGGCATAACGTGAGCGGGGACGAGCTGTCTTGGCTTGTTGAATCCCTAGATGTATGTGTGCGATCGCTTTTCTGCGCCATTCAGGCCATTGTTGAATCAGTTCTGAATGATGCTTTAATAACTTAACCTTATCAAGTGACGGATAGTCGATGAAATTGGCCCAAATAAGCTTCATTGCTTCATCATGGCGCTTCAGGTGATGGTATTCGTTGGCCAAAAACTCTCGAAGTCTCCCTTCTGGTCGCTCAGAAAATATTTTTAAACCTTTTTCCGCCCATTCAATGGCCTTGTCGTGCATTTTATGGGCGAGGTAAAGTTCTGCGATTTTCAAATATCGCAAGCTGTCGGATAAGTCTTTTGCAAAGACTGCAACCTGCTGTTCGACATCACCTGAGAGCTTGGACAAGGTCTCCATGATCCTGGTAAGTTCGTAGCGATTATTAGTTTCTGAGCCGTGGAATTCTTTCTCTTTTTTGGTAGGAAGCTTCTCCCACTCAGCAGCGGCAAGTTTGGAATAAGTAGCCATTCCTTTCTCACCAAGAACGGATTTATATTTTGTGGGGGCATTATCAAATACACCCCACCCCGAGGTGAGTTCAAAGCGGAAAAGCCTCACCGCTAATGGTTCGGGTGCTGGCGAGGCTTTCACGCAAGCCGCAAGATGGATTTCTTGGAGTTCTTCTAGCACTGCAAGCAGCATTTGGCCTTCGTGAAAGCGTTCTATTATTGGCTCAAGTGCAGCTATAAAATACTCTGAAATCTCGATAACCTCGTCAAACATCCTCTCTTCCAGGAGGGATTTGAGTTTTTTGATCAGCTCTTGCAGGGGTTCAGCAGTATCGTATTCATCAGGCCATTCATTATATTCTGTTTCGATTTCAACCCCTTGGTCGATTGCAATCTTGATTGCCTCGATCAGCTTTTTCGGGTTTTTAGATTTCTCACTTTGGGATTCGGTAGCACGATGACTTAATATCTCAAGACTGAGTGCACGAAGAAGTGATGGATCGTTCATGGCTTGGTTTGCGAGCTTTTCTATGAGGGCTTCGCGGCTCAAGTTTGAGAGAAGTTCACGGATTTCATCAATCGAAACCTTTTGTTGGCCTGAATTGATCGATTTGCGCATTGAGGCTTTTCTCGAAGAACGGATTTCGTCCCGGATGTCGAGCTCCTCGATTTCCTGGGTTGCCGCCATGGGTTCAATGATTGCCAGTCCAACGGCAACGAGATGTTTACAGAATCCGGACTCTTCAAAGGCAGGACAGTTGCAATCACCTCGAATGCTTTCGCCGCTTGAGCTGAGTTTGCATTGGTAGGTCTGCGTTCCGTGAACTTGGGCTGTGGCATGATCATTGTCAATTGTGAGTGACGAAACAAGGCCGCTGTTGTGGTATTCTTTGCCACGTGAAAAAGATCGGCTGCCGGCCAAGAGCTTGAGGGTTTGAGGAGTGATAACTTTGTTTAGCGGCTTTTGTGTCATTCTTGGTTTGAGTTGATAACACTCCAATTAGGCACGATCAAGTAGAT
>JBDSKY010000016.1:0-5182 GCA_039916675.1 Bdellovibrionia bacterium | reverse complement strand
CAGTTCCGTTTGGTAGTTTAATTTTCGTTTGCTGTCATAGACTTAATTATGTAGGTATGTCCGTGTTTATGGAAAAAAATGAGATCTAGTAGATATTCAAGGGCACAATCGCGCTTCGGATACTTATTCAGGTCAATACGTCTACTGTGGGACAGAAAGCTGCCTGCTCTCCCCGTCTGGTGGAGTGGAATGCCGCTCCGCCTCCAGCTTGGATTCTTTTCTTAGGCGGCGGGCTCTGCCACTTTAGACTTTCTCCCACATACTTCTGTTTGCTCGGATACCTCGGAGTTTTCTTGTGTGGAAAGGGAGGTTGAAGGAACACTGGGAGTCAGTCTGAGCTGCTGATAAATTCTATCCACGCGGCGGAAATTATGGAGTTAGCCCGAATCGCAAAGGAAACTTCTCAGATAGTGCTCTCTGAAAATGACAGAAACAGACTCAGAACTCAGTGATCGACCCAACCACTGAGGACGATTCAACAGGCGAAATGCATAATATCCGACATATATAGTTAACTATATAATATATATAAGGATAGTGATTTTAAACCTCATTTTTCATCCCCGCCTAAAGCCTCCAGGGAGCCGGCCAGGCAACTAGGGCCAAATGGGGACCCGCACCGAGGGGGGCTGGGACAGCGAATACCCGAAACTATCCTCGTTTTTACGAGTTCTAGCCATGGTGAGGTAATCAGAACCACTGATCACCAAGGACATTTTGATTTAAATACGGTGCTCTTGTACTATTTTAAGGATGCGAACCTTGAACGATAATTTAAATTTCTTTCAGATCGGCTTACCTCTATTAATTTTACAATTCACAAATTTGGTTTTTGCTGGAGATATCAAAGTAGACCATGGGACCGATGGTGGAGTCATCATTCGGGCTTCAGATTGCCCTACATTAAAGAGTGAAATAGATTCTCTTTCTGAATATTATCACATGCATTCTAAGGGCGCCGCTTCGATAGGCGTTGACTGTACTCAAACGCCTGAATTGACGGCACTAAACGTAGCGCCGCTGATCCCTTCTCATGTTCATAAACAATATCGCTTCGGCTACTCGTGCAATGGACCAAATTGCTTTAATTCTTCTCTTATTGATCAAAAACTTGAAAATGATCCTAGATTTACCAGTTCGGCCGAACTCATGTCTACAGTTCAGACCTCATGCAGAGAAAGAAAATCGACCGACTCTGCTCACCCAGGAGATATGGCAATTATCAAAAAAAACTCAAGAACTAGCTCAGGCGCCTTGACTACATCGCCGCTTCACGCATTCACCTATATCGGTAATACCGCTTTTTCTAAAAATGGATTTCAGAAACAGCATACATGGACCTTACAACCTTTGAAAACTGTCCTCTCCGCCTATAAAGTCGATTTAAATCCGGAGTGCCATAATACTAAAGGAGCGCACGATACTTGTTCTGTTTTTGTAAGCTATTACCAATGTGATCCAACATCTTTACAATTGAAAACGAAAAACGCCGAAATGGTAGCTTCGCATATTTCTGAATGCGTTATAAATTTTAATAAGCGAAAGTCACTAGTTTCACATGTTGAGGGTCTCCTTCATTCCTTAGAATTAATCAAAAAAGATATTGAGATGGAATCAACGTTGAAAAATCAAAATGATCACGCAAAAGCAGTATTGTCCTCTTTTAATTTTCAGGCTCAGGAACTTATGCTCCATTCTTTCGAACAGGCATTATTGGACAATGACGTAGATACAATTCAAAGAAATTTGGCCTTGTGGCCTAATTTGAGTGAAACAGAAGTTGGAATAAATTTATTGATGTCGGCGATTAAAGGGAATAGCCCAAATGCGGTAAAATTAATTCTAGAGAGAAATGTGAATCCCGATACTGAAAATCAATTTGGAACGACTCCCCTTTGGGCTGCTGCAGAGAAAGGGAATTTGCCAATTGTTCAGATGCTCGTTGATCGAAAAGTCTCATTAGAAAAATCAACACCTACACCCTTGTGGACCGCAGCCCAAAAAGGACACATGGAAATAGTTAAATTCCTATTAAAGCACGGGGCTAACCCTTCTGCGAAGGATCTGCGCGGCCAAAGTGTTCTCGACCAGGCCAGATCCTACCTTAAGAAAACAAAGCCGGGAACCGTATTTCAAAAAAATGCATTAGAATTAGTTCACCTGATCGAAACTGCCAACGGTATTCATAATTGAGATACTTTGAGTACAATCAGTAAAGTCTTATTTGGAATAGTAACTTCTACTCCTCACCCTTATCATCATGGGCGAGCTTCTGAAGCTTCAGCCTGAGATTTCTGAAAAGAAGGCTTAACCCGGGTGCGACCAGCGTCAAATGAATGACGACCCTACGCTACCGATACTATCGAATTTTTGATTTAAAATATAAAATGTTAAATAATACTAGGATGGCAGAAGAATTTATCAAGACCGTAGAAGCTCTAGGAAAAAAAATTGATGATGCATGGCAAAAGCAGTCTTATAGAAGAGCCGTGTTCCCCGATATTGCTGCCAAGGAACTCTCTCATTTCAAATGCCACGAACAATTTCAGTTGGAGGATTTTCTCCTTTGGGTGGGTCGCAGAAACGGATGCCTCCCTCAGCCCCTAGAAAGTTCATTTGGAGATCCACCCATACTCTTATTCGACCGAAATAGCGGGTTCTATATTGAAGCTCTCATATGGTGGTTTACTCCCGTCGTTGTTCATGACCATAGCTTCCAGGGAGCTTGGCAAGTGATATCGGGCTTAACTCTTCACGATATTTATAACTTTGAGAAAACGATTAGCCATAACAGCATCTTAAATTTCGGGAAAATAGAACATATCAAAACCGAACTTCTCCCGGTTGGGTTCATTAGACCAATTACTGCGGGTCCCTCGTTTATTCACCGCACAGTTCATTTGCAGAAACCAACGGTGTCTTTGGTAGTAAGAACAGCTTTTGACACAACTCACCCGCAACAATTTAACTACTATAAAGATAATATCGCGCTTAGATCCCATTCTTTTCATGGAGCATTTAATGCTCGAATTAATAAAATTGCGAGCCTTCTTACCGAAATGAAATCAAATAAAAAATTTGAATTCTTTCAGCAATATATAAAATACGCCCCCGTACCCGAGGTAATTGACTTTTTAATTATGAATTATGACTGTGCTTTTGGGATTGATGGTATTAAAGCTCTTATTTCAAAAACCCACTGGAAAGACGAGCCTTGGACAGAGATGCTTGTTCGATCGATTGATTCTTATCTCACTTCCTACTTCCTTCGTGATTTTACGAATGTTCACGATCACGACCAAAGACTTCTACTTTCGATGCTCACCTCGGGAATGAGCCGCACCTATTTCATGAAGCTTTTCCCGAAGTTCTTTCCAAAAACAGAAAATTTTGCAGAATTTGTCTCAAACCACCTATTCGATCTTTCTCAAACAACATCACTTACCTTTGAGATGAATGAGAAAGGCCGGGATATTGTCGCGGCGAGACTCACGAATGGCAGTGCTGAAAAGGCATTTTATGCCCTTTCCAAAAAGGCCGATTGGATCAAGACAGACAATGGAAGGGATACCTTTCATGAATATAGCAATACTATGGACACCATTCCCTTGTTTAAAACCCTTTTCGGGGATTGAAAGTTCACAAAATTTCAAAAACTCAGTTCATGGTTTAGGATTATAAGGCTCCCAGTTTTCTGGAATCACTCTCTGCCAAAGTACTTCAGTCTCCAGATTAATTTCTACTTTAACTATAGCTGGCAAAGTAAAGCCTACGCGGGGCCTAAGTCTGAACCAGAAATTTGCAAGATAGAGTACTAGATTACTGTTGCTATTCCCCATTGCTGTTTGATTATCGAGTTTGCTTAAAGCTTCGATGGGACCTTCGATTTCTTCACTGCTTCCTATTGCTTGATCTATTGTGCTGATTTCAGTTTCTAAGTACTCAGTTATGTCTGGGACGGGAGTAGCAAAAACGGTTGTCGAAGTAATCAAGGCGAGGCCCACGATGATCGGCAGAGGTATCATTTTATCTCCAATTTGAAGTTCAATTTAGATTCCAAACCGTCTAATAATCAGTTTAAAAATTTTTGTTGTAAAAATAGACTTGAGTAGCCGCTAATCCCCCTGCCGTAACGACACCGAAGTTCCCACCGACTGAAAGATCAAAGGCTACATAAAAAGTATGAATTTTCCATTTGCCGTGGTTGGCCTTAGCCCCTTGTTTGGCAAAAAACCCTCCTATTTTCATAGCTTTCTTAACCCCTTTTAAAATTTTGTCCCGGCCCACCTGATAGGCCACTTGTCTCGCTGAATTATTTAGAGTGATGGTTGAAGTCGTAAAAGGGAGATTCATTTGTTGAGCAAAGTCGAGGTGAGATTGAGCAGGCTCTTCCTCAATAATAAGAATGGGCTGATCTGGGTTAGAATTTTCTATGTTACTGCCCCGGGGGCGCACTATTGGTTTTGAAACCTCACGCATGAAATAAAGGTGACCGATACCAGAGGTTGTCCCTCGTACCATGCCAATTCGTCCCCCCGCAAATACTCCAAGCCCCACTCGAAATTGATAGGGTACAAAGCCATGAGCAATAGGAGATTCAATCGAGGCATCTGCAAGAATTTGTTCCATCGAATCTACGAACTCTTGAAGGCCTAACTTGAATTTGGCCAATCCATTTGAATGCAAAGCCGTGGCCTTAGATGGAGTGACTTTCCTTCGAATAAACTTCCAATCGAACCGTAGTCTCACTTCTGCAGCTGTAGACACCGTGGGAAGCACGTTGCCTTGTGCATCTACTGTAAAGTCAAAACGAAATCTTGAAGGCCACCATTCTGAATGGGGATGGGACTCTAAGGTTTGTAGCATCCCTTCTAGATCCTTCGTGGCCCTACGTAAGTTTTGTCTAAATGCATGGGAGTCCTTGATTCGCCCAGAGGATTCAGCAGCTTTTATAACGGGTTCAACACTTCGGTCTATGTCGTCTGATGTTGTTTGTTCTGAAACCTCTAGAGTTGGGATTTCGTTTTTACTTTCAAGTCTGGCCGTAGATTCAAGTTGAAGGGGATGATCGGCGCCAGGATCTTGAGGAAGAGGAGACTTCTGTGGTGAAGTCGGAGCGGGACCTACAAGAGCTCCTTGACGTCTCCAAAAGGCCAGAAAGGAGGGAGTTGCTTTAATTGTT
>JBDSKY010000015.1:0-8353 GCA_039916675.1 Bdellovibrionia bacterium | reverse complement strand
TTCTTCTGGGAGACCTCCAGAAATCGCAGGGAATCGTCAAATGCCTACTTGAAGAGAAAGCAACCCCAAGTCAACAGATACCAGCTCTTCTTCTCTTCATTCAGGTCAATACGGCCCTAGGAAATCTGGACATCGCCGTTCAAGCTTTGATCTCGACCCTACAGCCCTTTGGAATGAGCATCCCCCTTCGTCCGACGCAGGACCAAATCATTGGTGAATATTCGAAGATTTGGGACAAATTAGGTGATAGGGAGATCAGCGAGCTGGCCCATCTGCCACTTATGACAGACGAAAAGATGAAGACTGTGATGACTATATTGTCCACCGTCTTGCCAACCCTACTATTTTTTGATCCTAATCTTCTTTCAATGGTTCTGTGCAAGATGGTACAGATCAGTCTTCAGTACGGAAACTCTCCAGCATCTACGCTAGGCTATGTATTTTTCGGAATGAATATAGGGCCAAAGTTTATGATGTATTCAAAAGGATACGCCTTTGGCCATTTGGCTTACCAGCTAATCGAGAGAAACGAATTATCTGAGTTCAAGGCCCAAGTAATCCATTGTTTCGCAACATTCTGTAACCATTGGAAAAACGATATTGCAACTTCGATTCCGATTCTTAATCGTGCATTTGCAGCAGCTGTCGAGACAAATGATATGCTTTATACCTGCTACTGCAAGATTCATTCAGGAATGCTTAGGTTTGTAAAAGGAGATCACTTAAATGAAGTCTTGAAAGAGTTAAGTGATTCAAGGGTCTTTGTCAACAACCTGGGGTTTATAGAATCAGAGGAAGTAATTGCCGTACACCAACAATTGATTAAATGCTTAATCGGGTCGACTGTTGGCGTAAGCGGATTTACGGATGCTACTTTTAACGAGGAAAAATATGAACGGAACTTAGGAAACAGGTTTCCAATCACGCGATGCTGGTTTTATATTCGTAAGACAATTGCATGCTGTATCTTAGACAACCATACTGATGCAATAACATCAGCCCAGCAGGCGATTCCCTTACTTTGGACTTCACCATCCTTTTTCGAATTTATTGAGTTTTATTATTATTATTCGATCTCTCTTGCCGCCCAGTGCGAGAAAGTTTCTGCTGAAGAAAAGAAGAAGTACATAGCCATTCTATTAGAAAATGAAAAAATGTTTAAAGAATGGTCGAAGATATGCCCCAATAATTTTAAAAATATATACTATTTAATTCACGCAGAACTTCTCAAAGTAACGGGGGAAAGCTGGAAAGCAGCGCAGTTCTATGAAAAAGCAATCCGCTCTTCCGAGAAGAGCGGCTTTATCCAGAAGCAGGCCATATGTTATCAGGCGGCGGCTCAGTTCTTCGGCATGAGCGGTATTACTACGGTCGCTAATGAGTATATTTGGAAGGCTCGTGAGCTTTATTCACGTTGGGGAGCTAACGGGAAAGTTAGACAACTTGACGGCCGTTTTCCTGAACTTATCATGCGAAAAGCAAGTCTTGAGAAAAAGATGGAAACAATCACGAGTCAAGACGTGGATCTTATGTCGGTGATTCAAGCATCCCAAGCAATTTCGGGGGAGCTGCTTCCAGAACGCTTATTGAATTCACTTTGTGAGATTCTACTAAAGCAGAGCGGAGCTCAGACTGGCTATATTCTATTAGCTCAGAATGGAGTCCTCACTTTAGCAGCAAAAGCCTCGGGCACGAGCAACAAGACTGAAATTCTATTGCTGAACTCCAAGCTCTCTGCAAAGTTGGTCCTCGGGCCTACTCATGGTCCCATCAATTCCAAAGAACTCCCGATTTCAGTTATCCAATATACTTTGCGCACCTTGGAAAAAGTTGCCTTACATGATGCAACACAGTCGAGTCAATTTCGCTCCGATGTTTATATAAAAGAACATAGGCCTAAATCAATACTTAGCGTTCCAATGAAGAGCCAAGGAAAGCTGATTGGCATAGTTTATTTGGAGAACAATTTAGTCCCAGGGGCTTTTACACCAGAGAAAATCAAAACTTTGGAGCTCATTACGCTTCAAGCCGCTATTTCGATCGAGATATCAATGGTTTATACAAAAAACCAGGAAGTTCACAGAGAACTCCAGAGAATCTTAGATAGCACGTCAGTAGTTATATATATTAAAGATATTAAAGGAAAGTTTATTTTTGTAAATGAAAGGTTTGAACGAACGTTTCATCTACAGAAAGACAATGTAATTGGAAAAACTGACTTTGAACTCTTTGAACAAGAAAAGGCTACTGAGCTTCGAAACAATGACAAGCTAGTAATTGAAACTCGGTCAGAAAGTCAGTTCGAAGAACTCTTGATTCAAGACGATGGAGTTCATACATATATTTCCGTAAAGGTCCCGTTGTTTGACTTAGATGGAAATCTATATGCAGTTTGTGGGATATCTACTGACATTACTGAGAGAAAGAAAGTAGAAACACAGCGCATAATTCTCGTTCAGGAGCTCGAGAAAACTATTCGAGTTAGGGATGAGTTCATAGCAATAGCGTCACATGAGCTAAAAACACCTTTAACTTCCCTTAGGTTGCAAATAAGCTTAATGATGGAAATACTCGAAGGCCAGTATTCTGAAAAATCGAGCCCCCCCAATTTAATGAAGCAGGTAGTAACGAGCTCGCAACGACAAACTGAACGATTAGTGGCTTTGACAAACGAACTTTTAGATATCTCGACAATTAAGGCTGGAAAGTTTGCCATGGAGTTTGGTCAATTCAATTTATCCAATCTTCTATTAAAAATTACAGATGATTTTAAAAAGGAATTGAGCACATCTAGACAAGAGTTTGTAATTGCCATTGAAGATGAAATCCTAATTTCGGGAGACCCGAAAAAACTTGAGCAAGTGTTTATTAACTTGATTAACAATGCATTGAAATTTGGATTAGGGAGGCCTATTGAAATTTCACTTAGGGCTACAGATAAATATGTAGAGTTTTTTGTTAGAGACCATGGCCTGGGAATTAAGAAAGAAGACTTGGTCCGTATCTTTGAGCCTTTTGAAAGAGCGGTTTCTCATAGAAACTATGGCGGTTTAGGATTAGGTCTTTATATCAGTAAAGTGATCGTAGATGCTCATCAGGGCCAGATTGAAGTGGTAAGCTCATTTGAAAAAGGTGCGCTGTTTAGGGTGACTCTACCAAAAAATTAGGGAGTTTTTGATCAGGAGAGTTAAATTTTTCACACGAATTTTCTCTGGCAGCCAGCGAAGCTACCGGCAAACGCAGCTTTATCCGAGATCCAATACTTGCCGCTTGCGCTGACAAAGCCTCCATGGAAATCCCGGTACCCTGTGATACCGAGGGTCCCTCCAATTCCAAGTCGCCGTAAATTCAACTTCGGCGATACAAGAGCCAGACCTTTACCAGGTACTTGCCCGGTCTCCGCATAAGCGCTGCTATTAGACGCTACTAACAAATTTGTAAGTAAAAATAGTTTAGACATTTAAAAAGTATCTCATATTAATTTTAAGAAAAATACCCTGGTCGAAGTGCAATTAAAACCAAGCTTTCGCGGCATACCTGGAGGCTGGCCCCAAGCGGAAAAACAATATAAAGTCAAACAGTAGCAAATAGATCGGGCGTTCGTATCCTTGGTTGCTCACGGTGTTTTATGGTTAGTTTTAAATCATGATTTCCCAAAAGTTTCTCAGATTGAGGAATCTCAGGAATTACTTTGCCGAACAGACTGAGTCCGAGGATCTCCTTCCTCAGACTCCAAGATTGAGGGACCGAGCATGGAAATTATTAAAAGAGAAGGCAGAAAAAATTCTGTGGCTTGGAACACATGGGTTACGTCATTCGACTTCAGAAATTTATTTGAAACATAGCGCAAGCTATGGCGATGTGAAAAAGAGAAAAAAGAAAGGGTCGAGAATTGGAGAACCGGAGAATCTAAGTAACTGAATCTTCTAACAAATCATGGCGGAGAGGGAGGGATTCGAACCCTCGTTAGACTTTCATCTAAACACGCTTTCGAGGCGTAATCTGGAGGTTACGTTAAAGCGGAAAAGCGGTATAAAATCAAACAATAACATATAGATCGGACGGCTCGCATCCTTGGTTGTTCATTGTGATTTATGGTTGTTTTTAGGTGTTGGTTTCCCAAAAGTTTCCCAAATTTTGGAATCTAGTGGGACTATAGGTAATTTCCAAACCTCAGATTCAAACAAACATCGGATAAACACTCTCTACGGGGTAGGACCTCAAAATCCTCAGGGACATCAATCAATGCCGTGTGCTGTCAACTTTCACGGCCACTTTACTGGGGAACTCTTGAGAGAGTTAGCCTTATGAAATCTGATTCCTACAAAATCTTCTACCAATTTATCTTTGGCCAATGCGTACCACTTACCTTAATATCCAAGAATTGTTCTTCATCTTTCTTCAAAAAAATCAAATAGAATTCTATCTTGAAGATTTCTTGCTTCAAGAACAAAAATGCCATTCTCGCTGCAACTAAATTCAAAATTCCACTTGATGTCGAGGAGCGAGTTGATAATAGATGTGCCACAATCATTGGTTCGATCAATCCAAATATAGACGCCTGATGAATTAGCGCTTTGAAGCTGCCCAATGTACTTTTTGAACCTTTCCGACTCCTTCTCTATAAATGGGATCATAAATTCAAGGGAAGCTACCTGATGATGGTGCCTGGACTACTCCCGGATGCTTCTGGTTTTTTCTAACGATACCAAATCCGGCTCACCCATTAGTTTCAGAGTAAAACAATTTAGCTCTTGCAGGTGAGAGTCCAAATTGACTTTGTATCGAATTTTTTCTCTATTTTCACTACTCATAATTCACCTTTGATTTTTCGTTGGTTAAACGGGGTGCGCCATACTTGTTTATGCGTACCTTACCTGTCATTGGATCTGTTTTTACATCCCCAGCTTCCCAATGGCTCTCACCAGGATGGCTTCGATCCTTAGGTATTCCCTCAAGAGCCATCCTGGGGCATCAAGACGTCTAGTATACTGTGGACCTTTACGGACATTTTACCGCGGAGCATGTAGAAAAAGTTAGTGCTTACAGCCTATAGATCGTAGAATCTCCCCTGGCTAGGAACCTGACTTTAGAGGATAATTGCAAACTAGGTCTGTTAACGCTCCCAAGAGGTTGTCGATTTTTGACTTGAATTTCGCTTGTTCCTTCCTTGGATCATCGCTGCCTAATATGAGCGCATTTATGGTCTCCAAATGCTCCCATTTCTCGCTAACTTGAGTAAACCAATCTTGCGGAGGGGACTCAAGCGAGAATAATGTTTCTTCCAGACGGCTAACCAGCTTTGGGTAAGAGACACGCCCAAGCCGGTATTTTTCAATTATCTCGGTACTTAAAGCTAAATGTCTAAGATTCAGTTCGGTCATTTGTAGACTCCATTTATCTTGGCATAACAGTAACCACATCACCCTTGGTGTTCGTAATTACTTTTACTCCCGGAATTGCATGCTCGATAGTGCCGGGCTCTTTTCCAGGCTTACTTGTTCCATTACGAATTGCTTCTTCTACTGCGCTTGGAGGAACTCCTCGCCCCTGCATTCTATCCAGCGAGTGACCAGTGTATTTTCTTCCGTCAATAGTTGTTGGCTCATTAGTCCCCGGCCGCACTTCAATTGGTTCACCCCTTCTACCGACTGGTGCTTTAGCGCCGCCACTGCCGTCGACCGCCTCTACCCCTGCAGAATCAGAGCCTTCTTGAAGCGCATAGCCAATAACAGCAGCACTACCTACTCCCGCTAAACCCAAAGCCAGAGGCGCAGCCTACTGTACCAACGGTCGCAACGATCGCCGCAGCAATCTCTGCTCCTACTCCCGTAGAAGCAAGTCCTTCGGCTAATGTACAATTGTGGACGAGAATGTCAGCAGCATAGTAGTTGTGATGCTTATCAACGTCCAGATTGTAAACTTTAAAATGTCCGGTTTCCCCCTCGATATTCTCAAGAACTACCTCATGCCCAGTTATTGTCCGAAGCTTGTCTCCCTTCTTGAGATCCTTTGCCTCAACCCAGTTGCCTTTATTAATGACGTAAAAAGGGTGGTTATCTGTAGCTCTTAGGTTCTTACCATCAAAAGTAAGTTTAAGAAGATGATCCGTTGTGTTTTGAAAAACGTGTTGCACCCTGCGGCGTTCGCAAGTTTTATCCTTTGACTCTAGATTGCAACTTTCAACAAAGTCTCCTACTCGAATCATATTAATTGGCCTGGATTCTCGCATAGAGATACACACTGGTGTTTCCCCAGGGAAACAGAGAACTGCCGCCGCTACTGGAATTGCTCCGACATTAGCAGGAACTGGAATCTGGAGATTTACCGAGGCTGTAGGGCCAGACGCTAGGGGATTTAAATACTCGATACCGGCTCTTTTAGCTGCCTCAAATTGATTCAAATGACCTTGAAACTGTTCACTGTTCCCAATGTTTTGTCCTGCTTTTATCAGATCTTTAAGACTAGCTTTTAGCTTCTGAGCAGATAAGTTGTGGTCTTCGCTACTCGTCCCTGCCGAAGGACGATGTTCATTATGGAAATCAATTGCATTAATCAATTGATCAACAGCAGATACTGTTGATGCCATGTTTGAATTTGCGTCTTCAGATGTCCAATTTTGCACTACTTTTAGAAGCGCCCTTTTTTCTATATTATCGAAGGCACGAATTTTTTCATCTATTCGTTCCTTGAGTTTAGCTATCTCTTTCGAAAATTTAGTTTGGTTCTTCAACGATTCTAGTAATTTTTTGTTTTGAACTTCATTTTCTTCGATTTGTTTGTGATATTTCTCTAATTCGGACTTTTGTTTCTGATCCCATACCTTCCTTTCGGCTGGAGTCATACCCATAGCCTTTGAATCAGCAATAATCTGAACTACAGGATGGTGATGTACTTGGGTTCCTGTTCCGATCGAATACATTGCTCGGCCAAGCTTGGCGATATCACTATTAGGGTCAGTGGTGGTGGAACCGTAGGATTTTCCTGCTTCCTCTCTTCGCATGCGGTCTAGGGTGGATTCATCTCCGGATGATCCAGTATTAAAATAAATTACTCCATCATGTTTAACCGCCATAGGCGTTTTTCCGTCGTAGACAATTTCGGTTGAAGATGCCTGGGTCGGTAATAGAGCGGTAAATCCACATAACATCAGAAAGGCCATTTGCATTTTAATTAGAACTTTCACCCTAATAATCTCCCTGAGCAATGATGTGCCGTTAAATTAAAAATGTCTGATTTTATTAGTATTGCATAATTTAATTATAAATATATAAGAAACATAGTGAGTAAAGCCTCGGAAATTTACCTTAGAGTTGCTTCCTTGTTCCTCTGCTTGAATTTTTTATTTTTTTGTAAACTTCAGAGTGCTTTTGGAGCTGGTATGATGGAGTCATTGCCGTACCTTGAACAAGTACTGGACGGAAAAGCTCAAAATAATAATAACATGGGCGATAAAGATATAGATGAAGAGCCTTTTTCGTTTAGCCTACCTGCGGGAGTAAAATGGCGCGTTCTCTCTGAAGAAGTACTAGAGCTTAATTCGACCCCTAATACCGGGTATAGAATAGAATATTCGCCCTCTCGAGAAAATGTAAAGCGGGTTACCCTACAGGTATGGGCAAAGAGATCTAAAAACATATTGTATGGCCCATTCAACAAAGCAAATGTTATTAAAGTAAAAGTAAAAGTCAGTTTTGGGCCCCCAGGCCAAGTTTTAGCTGATGCTTTTGGGAGAGCCACAGTGGCCCTAGTAGCTTCAGCCAAAGCATCGGCTAATGCTTTCCAATCTGCCGAGATTACTAAATTAGCCAACTCAATTCAAAGCTTAGAAGCGACATCTCGTCGCAGCGCGCTAGACAAAATGGAGACGGCAGTAGCTCAACTTGAAGGCGGCCAAGCAACTCCAGAAATTGCATTGGGTAAGATACGAGAGGCAAAAGCCGCCTATTTAATAAGTTTGGACCATCTGACTTTTGGGATTCTTAATCTTCCTAAGAAATGGAGCCAAATGTATAAATACCACGAGGATATGGGACTTCCAGTAATTGACCCAGCGCTTAAGGCCATTTTAGAGGAGAAATTATCCTTCATTCAGGCGCAGAAAGATTCATTCGAAATTGATTTTAATTCATCCTACCAAGACATCGTAGGACACCGTCCGATAATTGAGGAAGGTAGAACCTCAGTAGCGCCGCTTTATGGCATTTACTGCCTTTTTCAAAGTGACCCAATAACGGCATGCGACAATAGCGATTTTTACCGATTCTATGGCCACTACTTTTGCAAAGAGCCATCCAGGAATTTCAATGGAAACACCGTTGAGATGATTGCAGACTACGACTTGTGGATAAGC
>JBDSKY010000014.1:0-5175 GCA_039916675.1 Bdellovibrionia bacterium | reverse complement strand
AATTTAAAAAAAAGCCATTTGGAAAAGGTTTGGAGCTTTATGCCGAAGTTTGGGGAGAGAAAATTGATTCGAGAAGGCACGAGCTTATTACGGATGTGAAGGCGGTCACAATGCATCAGTTCCATGTGGAGCGAAGGGGGAGCGTTTGGCATGCTCAGGTAGTAATAGATGTTTAAAAATAACGGAAGTTGATTTTTAACTACTACTTATGTTCCAGCAGACGGATTTGGTGAAGCGGTTCCTGAAAACAAAGATTTACCTGAAGGGCTAAATCTTGGGCCCAAGGCTGCCTGACCTATCTAGGTTGACCTACTTCCAGTCCCCTATTCTACTCTTTGCTTTTTTTTGTTTCCTTGGTTTCTTTGGCACCCGGAAGGACTTCCGCCTCTTTGGCTTCTCTGGCGCCCGGAAGGACTTCGCCTAAATTAACACCAACTAGTCGGATGTCTTTTTCGGTAGATTTACGAGCTTGAAAACATACCGGATCAATCACCTTGTCACCGTTTGCCGATACGCAGTATTGGAGGCCAGAGTTAGCATCTTCAATCCAGATATTCCTCTGATCTGAAAGATAAACCGCCTTAATAGGAGCGCTTCCACAAGCGCAGAATGTAGATGTAGCCAACAATAGTAACGCTTTAGTAAAAGTCTTTTTCATTCATTGATTCTTTTGCTTCATTAAATAAAAGTCAAACTAAGTCTGCAGCTGAAAGCTTAAATTCGCCAGGATTCTAAAATTCCAGCCACACAGGCCGGCCAAGGAAAAGAAGTTCGGGCCGCATATTCCGTGCAGAAACGAGTTAGTCGTAGTATTTCGCAATCTGCTGTCCATGGAGTCTTGCAAGCGGGAGTAATTGTTTCGAGGACCTTTCTAAGAGCGACGAAGCGGTTTCGGAGTCTTTCTAGCCGGAATTCTCGCCCTAGGACGACATGTGCATTCTCAGAAAAATCTCGGCTTTTCCAACCAGCAAAAACCTTCCTATTCATGTAGAGGCTAGCATAGTGATCGGCTAAGCTAAGACATGCTTCTTGAGATAGGGCTGTCTGGGTTTTACAATGGCCCTGCAAAACTTCGATCTCACAGTTGAGAGTTTCTTCGGTACCCACACCCACACAAGCGTGGTGGGATTCGTCGATCCATGTTGGTATGGGCGCTAAGGCGCGCTTTTCACCCGTGTACTGTATCATTGCATTGAGCTGGGCTTTCACAGCGAGAGTGATTCGGGAGATAGCGTTGTCTTGGTTCGCTGCACCGTAAATCGGCAGAAAGAGGACCACAACAAGTACTTGCCAGAATCTCATTCAAGCTCTCCTTTGATCTTGTGTAAGCGCCTATTAAAACTTACCTGAAAGCGTTCAATGCGAGGTCCGAATCGATCGTACCAAAAGTAGGCCTGAAGATCAGGCGCAAGTTCTTGGGGGCCTAGCGGGCTAATGGTTTCTAGCATTTGCAATCGAGTCAATTCAAATGCAGGGGCAGTCAGAAGCTGAGGCCTATCAAAATCAAAAGAGTCTGTTGCCGCAATTGCTGAATCTTCTGCGAGGGTCTTGGTTTCTAAGGTGCCCAGTAGAGTCTGCTCAATAGCATGGGCGAGTCGATAACCCCTGTACGGAAATTTTTTGGAATCTGTTTCAAAATAATTATCAGGAATTGCGAGTGTCTGTGTGGAAAGGAGCAAAGACGACGGTAAACCTGGCCACTGGAGAGGAGTTGATAACCTCTGTAGCCCCCGTGGTTGATCCTCTACTCTTTTTTCGATGCAGGCAATCGTTAAGGCTTTCCGAATTTTTTCTGGTGCACATTCACCGGGTAACTTTCCGAATTCTCTCTTCCGCCTTTCACAGCCTTCATAGAAAAGTCGAAGGTGTTTCCAGACAGACTTGGTATGAGTGGTTAGCGTAGGGTCTTTTGCGACCTTTTGGCAAAATCCTCTTTCAGGAAGTCGAAAAAGACTCGGGGCAACAGGATCCGATTTCCATCGGTGCGGTTCTGGGAGAAGAAACTGAACCAATCTTTGTACGAATTTCCAATCAGGAGCTTCAGGTGAAATCAGAGCGTGTGCTAAATCCTCTGACGAAGGAGACGCCAGCGAGGGGAGGGGATTTTCAATCCAGACCTGATGGAATGAAGTTTGTTTTTCTCCCGTGTTTAAAAGCACCCAGAACCACTCGAATAACCTTGCTGCACCAGTACCTAATATTTCTTTTCTAGAGGCGAAATCGCTTAAGAGACGATGAAACGACTGGATCGAACTGAAATTACCCCAAGCAGTCTTTGCCACGTCTAAATGGCCTAGAGTCAGTCTATAGCGGAAATGAAACCAGGGTTCGTCTGGTAGCCTACCTTTGCATACGGGCTCTTCAGGCTGTTCATCTTTTTTCTGTTTGGAGTCATCGATAGTTGGGGTGCCTCCGAGTGCCTGTTTCAATTTTATAAACTGACTGGCCGCTTTGCCGATGCCTAGTTTAACTTTAGGCTTTTCATCGCAATACTCCAATTTAGAGATGGCACCTAGCCCTTCCCATGATTTTTGAAAAATTGTAATTTTCTCAGGTTTTGTTACCCATACCCCGACTCCAAACCAAAAAAAGAACCACAATACAAAAGGCAGGCTCCTCGGCAGCAATTTATGAACTGGAAAAGGGATAAGTCGGCGTGAGAGAAAGCCGAGTACCAGCGAAATTCCCACGACGATTCTGAAGATAAAGCCAGAAGAAATCATTCTTCCAACTCGTCTTTGGCTTCATTAAAATAATCTGAAAGGGTTTCCAGTTTAACAGAAACACGGCGATTGCGTCGTCGCAATAAGTCCGGCGTTAATGCTAGTGACGAAGCGGCATTTATTGACTTGGAGCTTTCAATCTTACCGTCAACGTCGGGTCTCCACGCTTTGTTATCGGCGTGAGAACAGATGGAAACATTTTGAGAAAATTCTGGAAGTTTTCCGGAATCACTCAGTTCGTTGTAAACGGCCATGGCACGGTTGAATCCCAGCTCAAAGTTTGAGGTTTTTTCCCCCTGGCTGTCTGTGTATCCTTCGATTACGTAGAGAATTCTGTCTCTGCCTTCTCGTCCAGGGCTGGGTAGACGGATCTCTCGATCTAGAAAAATTTGTCTGATCCTAGTGCGAGCCTCGGGCTTCAGAGTAGCATGACCCGTATCAAAAAAATCATCGGCGGGAATAGTAATGCGATTTTCCGTAACGTCGCCGCCTTTTTTATCCTTTTCAGGAGCGTTTTTGCCCGATAGCCATAGGGTCAAAAACATCACCATAAGTACGGTGATCATGTCCATATAGACGATTTTCCAGGTGGAATCGTCGTGTTGTTGGGTTTGTCGCCGGCTTTTCATTTCCGGTGCCCCAGTTCCTTGAGAAGACGAATCGTTTTGATCAACTCTTCAAAGTCGTAAAGGAGTGCGTCATGTTGTTGTCTAAATCGGGAAGCCAAGACTTTGAATACGACTGCGAAAAGGGCTCCATACAGCGTTGAGTTCATAGCCATACCCAAGCCCGCTGTAACGACCGTAGTATCAATTCCACCCTTCATGGAACTCAAGACCTGAAGCATGCCGTGAAGAGTACCTGCAATCCCCACCAGAGGCATTAGGTTGCCCACAAACTCTAGGCAGGTGGCGGAGTATTCATAATTTTCCGAGGCATCTTCATAAAAGTGGACTCTGAGGAATTCTTCTATACTTTCAATCTCCCAGTGGACCTTGTTACCTGCCAGAAAGGTCGTTACGTAATCCGCCAACTGCGAGCTGGTTTCTGGAAATACGATCTCACTGAGGGGTAGGGTTTCATCGAGAAATCTAAGTCTTAATTCTTTTCGGATAGAATCCAAGAGGGACAGCACTTGGGTGCTTCGCTCATTGATGTGTTTAGACGAAAACAAAAGCTGCCAGGTATCCGCAAAAATAATCCAAGTTTGTGAACCGGCGCTGTAAGTCATGAGTGCCATTGCGGCGGCAAGCATCATGGGAATATGGCTTTCGGTCAGGAGGAAAAAAATGCTCAGAAACAAGAATAAGATGGAAATTGCAGTGCCGAATGCCCCTGCGCCGGCGGTTTTTCGGTTGAGATGGCTCCGATCAATTTCAGGTAGCTCATTGACTGCTAGGGACGTTTTAGTTTTAGTCATTGTATTTTCCGCCATTAAGTTTCTTGAATGATCCACCAAAAATAAGTCGTAGTCCAATCAGCATGAACATGAGGCAAATCACGGTTAGTTTCCATCCTTCAATCTTCGAGGGCAAGCTTCCCCTTCCACCAATTTCGACAGGTATTATGTCAAGGATCCAGGATGGCAGAGGCCTAGGTATACTGAAGTCGAGTACCAGCTGTCCGCCTCGGTCCAGCGCAGTTAGATTATTACTCACAGAATGTGTATCCGGTGGCAGCTTGGTAAGCGCCGTTGCAAGCGTCATCATACAAGAGTTGGCAAGAGGAGTAGGATAGAGACCCACAACCTGAATTCGTAAAGGGGATGAAAGTCCTGCGTCAGAGATAATATTTACTGATGCCTCATTCTGCAGATTACCACCTCCGACTTGGCATTCTTTGGGGAGCCCCGATGAAATAAAGGAGTAATAATTGGTTCTGCCTTGCGCACGCTGTAAGCGATGACTTCGAATGTTCTCTGCCTTGATTAAGGTTTGAACCAGGTTGGCCGGTTCCGCAGAAATTGCATCGACAAAAGGCTTGATTGTCCCTAGCAGTATCACAACGGAAAACACCAATTTTCGAAGGCAGCGTCCTTTCTTTTTCATCAGATAACCCCCTTCAAATAAATGATCACGAGTGCGAGAATTGGAAAGAGGCGAGAATAGGGTGCGATTTCAGATCTATGTAAAGACGCTAAAGCTCCCAAAAAATTTGTCATTACAAGAATTAGGCTGAGAAGGGTCCAGTTCGCCAAACTACTGCTGTAGTGAATTACGCGGAAAAGAGACTCGGCCCTGAAGAAAAAAACTTCGCCATAATTCATAAGCAGAATGGTGAGACTGAAGGAAGCCAAGGCAACGCCCAAGCGGATTAACTTTCTTTTCCTGCTTATTACTGGTTCCTTGGAATCTGATGTAGCGGGGAGAGAATTAACTCCGGGTCGGGATAAATCCAGTGAGAGAGTTCCTAGAAAGAGGATACCCCAAAGTCCTAGTAGCCAAGGATTATC
>JBDSKY010000013.1:0-7821 GCA_039916675.1 Bdellovibrionia bacterium | reverse complement strand
CTCACATTTTGAATGGGGACGGAATTGGCAAGATCGTTTCACATTCCTAATAAGGAGACTGTCAACATAAGCAAAGCGTGTATTCAAGGTTTCATTTTGGGATTTGAGCGTCTCTCCTGTGAGAATTGTCCCCCCCTGATCCAGACCATCTATGTATATAGCGTTTGGAAAATCCAGGTCACAGTTGACAGCTAAATCAAGATTAATCTGACTGTAGTAATTAGCCAAATGTGAAATATTCAGAAGCGATCCCGGACACCAGTCGCTCATGTTCGGAATATTGAATGTTGATGCACAATTTTTCCGATTTTCGTCTCTGAAAAAATGGCTGTACTTAGTAAGGAATGCATACTTAAGGTATTTTGGTGTTTCAGTGGGAGCAAGGCTCATCAAGAAGAACTTGTTTTCGGCTTTATCTTTCTCAAGGATAGTTTTTGAATTATTAAATATTTTCGTTATTTCGTGATAACTTTTGATTTCTTCATCCATACTGAGAGGAAGCTTGTTGTCGATCTTGCAACCATCCATGGCGTACCTGCTGTTCCCTGTGAATTCGTTGTAATCCGATGCGAAGATGATGACTCTCTGATTGCGTTGCAAGAGTGTTTCAAGTGAAGTCGAATTCAGAGGACTATTGACTGAATCTAAAAGCAGACCTGAAAAAAGAGCTTCAATAGAAGCCCAGTATTTTCTTTTTTCTGAAATAGGGACACCCGGAAACTGATTATTGCCGGTCGCACATTCGTTACCATGCTTTGAAACCCAAAGTACCACAACCTCAGTCGGGTGAGCTTCTAACCAGTTCCTGATCTCTGCGAAATATTCCAGCGCTTTTTTATTGGATTGAACAAAGTGAAGGGAGTACCAATCCCTGGGTGTCGCAAACGTGGAGGAGTACATAATTCGAAAATCCAGGAAGCGGATGCCGTTATTAAGTTGTTCCGTGACATTCAGTCTCTGAGTCACTCCTTGATTTCTGATCCACTTGCCAGGAGTGAGGCCAATTTCTGACGCAAAGTGTAATATTTTAGATAGAGTTTCCGACTCGTCATAGCCCCCCTCAGAAACGATCGTAGATAGATCGTACGATAAGGAATCATGGGTTCCCGGAAGCGAAAGATCCAGAAGAGTGAGATGACTCATAAGAGGATAAAATTGGCCCATCCAGTTTGCTAAGAAAGGATCTGAGGCCGCAACTGCTGTGGCAGTTGCGGAACTATAGACGACAATTAGCATTACTAAAAATTGTTTGAGCAGCATCTTATCCCCCTTGGGTTCAATGTTTAGGGTTCTATGCCATAAGAATGATGATTTCCGTTAACGTTCTTTGATTCTGGGACGAAAAACCAAAATGAAGAGTTTTACAATGGCCCCAATTGCGACAAGTGAAATAAATATGCAAAAAGAGAGAACTAAAAAAATATACAGGCTTAGAAAAATTTAAACCGAGCGGCAATTATACAAACTATGTATATGACATTTACAGAGTTTAGAAAGATGTTCGTCACCCATAAATTCCAATAAACATAATTGATTTACGGCAGGAGCCTGATATTCTGTTTACATGAAAATTCAAAATGGACTATGGATAGGCCTCATTGTTGGTACGTTCAGTACATTCGCGTCTGGAGACATTCGTAAGGGTCTGGATATTCAAGAATTCAAAAGAGACATTCTTAAAAAGCACGCCAAGTGGACGCCTCGAGAATCTTGGGTAACAAAGCTGTCCGGTACGGAGCTTCACAAAATGCTTGGATTACAAAAACCACCACGCGGACATCTCGAGTTTGAGGCTCTACAGCCTAAAGTGAGCCGGGTTACAAGAGATTGGCGAGATTACAAAGGAGTAAACTGGCTGGGACCGATTATGAACCAAGGAAGTTGTGGAAGCTGCGTGGCTTTTTCTAGCGTTGCTACCTTAGAGGCTCAAGTTTCCATCAATGCAGGGACTCCCTGGTTGCGACCTACTTTCTCCCCTCAGGAACTCTTCTCTTGTGGCGGAGGAAGATGCAGTTCTGGCTGGATGCCCGGCGATGCCGCATATTATCTCCAAACATCTGGAGTCACCGATGAAGCTTGCATGCCTTATACTTCGGGTTCTACTTCCCTTGATGGATCTTGTTCAGATAAGTGCTCTGATTCGGAAAATCGAACAACAAAAATTTCCGGTTATGAAACTCCCACTGATGAGGGCGGAAGCATCGACGCTGTTAAGAGTGCTTTGAACAGGGGGCCACTTGTGACGACTCTAACTGTTTACACGGATTTTCTTGCTTACGGTGGGGGAGTTTATGAACACGTAAGTGGTGAACAAGTAGGTGGACACGCAGTGAGTCTAGTCGGCTACAGCGATAAGACCCGTGCTTGGTTAATCCGCAATAGTTGGGGCACAGAATGGGGAGAAAAAGGGTTTGCTTGGATTAGCTGGGACGATTCCTCTGGGCTCGCTGCTAGTACTTGGGGTTTCAAGATCCCTGCTCCGGGAGGGTTAGTCATAAACACTCCTGCTGACCGTGAATATGTTTCTGGAAATTATCATATGACGGCTCAAAGCCAGTATAAAAAAGAGAAATCATTGCAATTTCGAGTTTTGGACAATGGAGGGGCAGATGTTTTAACGTTGCCTTGCGTCAGTGGGTATATTGAAACTTGTTCTGCAAATATGGATACGACCAAGCTGAAAGAAGGGCGTTATCAGGTAATTGTGGAGAATAAATCTGAATCCACCCAGCGTTCTCAAGTTCGTGAATTTTATGTGATTAATAGTGAACCGAAGATGGAACTTTCTTTTGAGCCCTCCAGAGGGACGGATTTGGATCAACCTCTTCACGGCCGACCTGAGTTTCAAATTCAAACCTCGTCTTCTCCTGTTCCGATTCAAAATTTGGAATTTCGTGTCTTAGATCTCGATGACAAGATCGTATCAATCAAAAGAAATCCATTTGTTTTGGAGCAGATGAAAATGAGTTGGAGACCTGACGGAGTTCCTAGTGGGAAATATAAAATCTTGTTCCACTCTGAAATACAGTATCTAGGCAAGGCTTATGGAGCAGACTCTAATTCTATGAATATTACGATAGGTGACAATAGGTGAGAAGTTCTGGAGCCACCGGTATTAATGGGCGTTAGTTATATTGGACTGCCTTAACTTCCTCAGGATATCCGTTAGTAACCTGCCCGAACATAGCATCTTGTGTAATATGAATGGGCACAAAGTCGGATGTGTAGAGTACTCTTTCATATCGATTATGAAATTGTATAGGTGCAACGACGCTCAGATTTCCCCAATGCTTAGCGGCAAAACGACGTCGTTGTCTTTCTTGAAGATCGTTGGCAACAGAAAAGGACGGGAACACCCCTCCAATATCTCCAGTTAGAACTAGAGAATCCTCGCCAAGAATCTTGAGAAGAAGGGATGTTCCATAGTTGTGAATTTGTTGGTGAAAAATAAATTTATCAATCAGAGCTGCAATTTTTTTGTAATCCCGGTTCAATTGGGCAGCGTTGTGTCTTAAATCTTCAAAATATTTCACAAGCCTGCGAGCGTTATCTTTATTCTTATGATTCCTTAAAAATCGTTTAAAGAAATTAAGATCCGTGGTTTTTCTTTTGGTTTTAAGTTCTTCTTGCTCGGAGAAAAAATCCTCCGCCATTCCCTTGAAAGTAGCGGAATCCAATGCAGTGATTCTATCTAGCAAGTCAGAGGTGGACATATAAATACGCGTCACGCCGTATATCTTTCGATAATCATCTACCTCATCTGCACTCGGAAGTTCATAGTCCCGATAGAAAGGAGATTCGGGCGTTATTGAAAATCTTCGATTTAGACTGTCAATTAGGCGAAGGGTATCTTCCCTGCTTCCATGTCTGAAAAAATCCATAACTCTAAGTATAATTACTGAACCTGGATAATTATACTCATCCATTTCCACATTAATATTTACCCGCTGAGCGTTTTTAACGGCTAAATCTATAAAAGGTAGAATAGTTCTGCTCGATGATATGCCTACATATTTCTCTCGCCGAGTTGCGTGCAAGACTAGTTTTTTCTTATGTCCGTCAGAATAATCAATTTCTGTAACGGTTTTTCTTTTTTTCTTGGCCCTTGCGTTAAGAAAAAGAATCTTTTCGCGATAAGAAATTTCCCCATCTCCTTTGAGTGTAAAATTTCGTTTAAAGTACTCAAGTTCTTCAGGAGGGGTCTTTCCGGAATCGATCTTTTTCAAATCGTCTCTGAGGCGACCATCGTCATCTTCAAGAGGGAATTCACTAGAGTATTCATCTCGTTCAGAGAGTGCTACCAGGTCATTTTGTTCTGTTTTGTACTTAAGATTATTGTTTAGGTAGCCTAGAACTGGACATCTAAAAACAATAGGATTCGATACTTGCCCTACCGTCAAGTCGATCCCTGCCGAGCTTTTGTGGGTGTTCTGAGTGAATGCATGAAGGTGACCAAATTGATCCCTAAAGTAGGATCGGTCATCTATCTTGAGGATTCCGGCTCCCAATTTTGCTTGAGCCAATGCGAAAGGCGAATAGTCAAAAAGGCTGGAGGTTATTCCTCCTTCAAGACCAAAAGAAATACTTCTTCGAATGACTTCCATTCGATCTAATTGAGTTGCTGCTTGCTCTATCGGCTGAGTTAAAGATTTAAGAAAAGGCTTGAGAGAAGTTATAAAACCGCGAAGGTACTTTTCCGAATAGTGATCATGCTCAAACGTAATATCCAGGAACTTAATTTTTCCATTGAGTTCAAATGGGAGCATCGGGAGAAGCTTTTTTACCATGGGAGTTCCTACTCCCAGAGTTATTGATAAAGTATCTCGCACATAAAAGGGACGGGCCTTGCAGTCCCGATCAGTATGAAGATCAGGGGTGATGAGGACTCGTCGAGACAAAGAAGCATTGATCCCCACTCCCAGTTTGATTATCATTGGGGTGCCTAATTCTTTTTCACCAAAACTTTGGGTCACATCAGTGGTAGTGCCGCCACCAGCCAGTTCTCCAGAAATAAGTCTTGGATTTGCGGCTAGCTGATCGGTCAAAGGGAGAACTTTTCCAGGTGCGAGTGAAAAAGTATCGATCAATAAATTAATACCATTCCCCGCTTGTGTAATAATATTATAGAGAATTGTAGATTTGTTTTTGAGATAAACTTGTTTTCCAGTGAAGTGGCTTCTGGCAACTTCCCCGTTTACTACTTCAGGGAGACCATCCGGTTCGTCCCCTTGGTAGTTCAAGCCAGGCAGGTCTGGAATTTCTTTTGGATAATCAAAATCTGGATCTTCCTCAAGTTCAAAGGCTTTAATGATCTCGTTTCTTCGGCTAATTAACTTATTTCGATAAATCTTAGCCACACCTACAGGCACTCCAGCCTGGATCAAGCTCCACTCTAAGTCGTCGCCATTGAGGGCAGCAATTTTTCTGGCCATCCATTTCAGGTCAAAATAGGTGGCCTTCTCGTAAACTCCTCTCAATAAGTGGATATCATTCCAACTAATACTGATCCTGTTCTTTTTACGATTTAAAGAAATAATCCCTTTATCTTCGAACAATTCCGGAACATATTTCGCACCCATTGCGAAAATAGGTTTGATTCTATTGAGATGGAGCGAAGGCCCCAATGCAAAGCCCAAGTCTTTCATTCTGAGCAAGATTCTTGGCCGTGTATCTGGATCATCGGGATCATTTATGGATTCTTTAGAATGTCCCAATAGCATTTTCATATTTGCTATTTTTCCATCGATCAAATTTAGGTAGGCGTTAAAGAGGAGTCGGCCGTTAAATTCTCTTCGTTCATTGAAGTCGACCGCAGTTGGATCAAAGGGAGTGGTTATCGGCATTGAAGCCTAGGAGATAGGAGATATTGCCGAGAGCGTTATCCACATGACTTTCCACGCCCCATTTGACCTTAAACTTTCGCCCGGTTTCTTTCTCTTTTACTTCGACTTTGGGTGATCCCCCCCCAGTTATCATTACCTCTCTAAAGGTGAGGATCGAGTCTTCTGAAGGAAAATTGTGGGCGATATCGCGTTTTTTGAACTCCAGAATATCGGCCTGGGTGCGTTTTTCCCATAATCCACTGATACCCGGATTGAGCAAGGACAGATCGTATTGGCAATCTTTTAAGGTTTTGATCTCTTTTTTGGTCAGATAATGACCTACTTTAATATCGTCACCCAAGCATTTTTGGATTTCCGAAACATTCTCTGTCTCAACGATCAAATTAATGGCTTCGTTTTTCTTCGGATCCACCTTCTTGATTCTTCTGGGGATCAAAAATCCTTTAATGACCTTCAGGATCATGTCATTTTCTCGCCACATGGTGACGTTGCTATTGGGTGAGTGAAATACGTGGTAGGCTCTGACGAAGTCATGAAGCAGCCCTTCCCATCTTTCTCTGTGTTGTCCGGATTGAACCAATCTCTTCAATCTTTCGATCGTAGGAATCAAATACCGGTCATAAAGGTCAACAATCTTATCTGCGCTGAGGCCCAAGCCTGCAGCCGCTTTTATGGCTTTTTTTGGCTGTAGACATCCACTTCCGCCCGCTCTAAGGCAGTAGATTCGTAGAGGTCTTTTCGGAGTTTTTCTTTTTCATCCTGGAGAATCTTCAAGATTGCATCCACTTTTTCCAAAGAGAAAGTACCGTCGTCGTTTAAAAAGTATTTTTTGAGAAATGCTTGGGTTTTTTGACTTTGATCCTCTTCTAACCGTGCATGGTCTCTCCCTAATCCGGATTCCACATCCACGGGGCTGTCCTGGAAATACAGGTCGACGTTAGGGGCAGTGATTTCTGCGGGTACCTCAGGAGCGCCATCAGCAGCAAAGCTTGGTAATGCCTGGAAAAAACTAAAAAGGGTGAAGATGATCGTCAAAAGTATTGATTGTATGATTTTTTCCACTTTTGGAGGGCTAACACAGGTCATTAAAAACTAAAAATTCTTTATTGCAATGCATTGGGAATTTGCATACTTGCTGTAGGTATATGAACGGACCCTCTTTAATTATGAATCATCTAATTCAGTTTACTTTTGGTCTGATATTGGTTTTTTCTGTTCCCGCATTTTCAGAAGATTTCACTCAAGGAATCAGAATTGAAAGTACACAGGTTGGGAAAGAAATCATTCAACAATTAAAATCTACTGATGGTGCTTCCAATACGACTAGTCAGAGAAAAGAACATAAGTCTGTCATTTCCTATAGTACTCTTGAAGAGATAATGAGCCGTGTGGGTGTTGAGGAGAGCATAAGTCGCCCTATTCAAGTTGCTGATGGGCACATATTGGAATTCAAAAAACGTGATGTTCAAAAAAAGGATGGATTCCAGAACGGCACTTTTACCATTTACGGTAGAGCAGCTGTCTTTCAGAATGACGGAAATTTAAAAACTAAAATTCGCTTGAGAGTTAGAATCTATTTGGATGTGTCAGAAGATTTTTCGAAAGTTGAAAGAAGCGGAGAGATGGACGACCGGGTCTATCTGGAAATCAAAATTAAGAATCCGACCCCCGCAGAAAAAGGGGGTTCCAATAAATACCGAATTAAGCTCCACGATCAGGATGCACTCAAACTCTTTTATGCAGATCCCCACTCTGTCCAGTTTGAGACACTTCTTGAGGAAATTAAGAGCAGTGCCGTAGCCTTAGGAAATGCTCAGGTTAAAGTAGATCAAGTTTTTGATGTGATTAAAAGAATCAGCCAGTTAAGAGCTAAAGGGGTGGATGTAGGTCGGGAATTCTTAAAGCCTCTGGAAATTACAACCTATGTAAGAGAGTCTTATTCGTTTACCGAAAAGGATTACAGGGTTCCCTCGGAGGT
>JBDSKY010000012.1:0-3098 GCA_039916675.1 Bdellovibrionia bacterium | reverse complement strand
TGTGAAGTTCAAAGATTATTTAGAATTGTTGGTTTTTCTTGGAATTATTTTCTCCACCGCTAAACCTCTAGGCTTATACATGGACGCAGTCCTTGAGAATGGCAGGCACCCACTGAAGAGAGTGTTGGGACCTGTAGAACGAGCGCTCTATCGATTCGCTAGAATTGATCCTACTGAGGAACAGTCCTGGGATAAATATGTTAAGCAAATCCTGGCTGTTAGCTTAGTATCGCTATTTGTCACTTATGTCATCCTTCGGTACCAAAATTTTCTCCCCCTAAATCCTCAGAAATTCCTGGGGCTAGCCCCAGGTTTAGCCTGGAATACCGCTATAAGCTTTACGACAAATACCAATTGGCAAGCTTATGCGGGAGAAGGCACCCTGAGTTACTTCTCCCAAATGGTCGGGTTGACCCTTCATAATTTCTTTTCGGCTTCAGTAGGCATTTCAGCTGCTGTTGCTCTAATTCGTGGGATCGCTGCTAAAGGTACGGGCACTCTTGGAAATTTTTGGGCGGATTTTGTTCGAACGCAGCTCTATATTCTCCTACCGGCGTGTGTCGTTTACGCACTTTTCTTAGTCTCGCAGGGAGTAGTTCAGAATTTCAGTCCCTACCTTGAGCTGGCCACTTTAGAAGGCGCCAAACAGACGCTGGCCTTCGGCCCAGTCGCCTCTCAAGTAGCAATTAAAACGTTAGGGACAAATGGGGGTGGTTTCTTCAATGCTAATGCTGCTCATCCCTTTGAAAATCCCACCTCAGCTTCGAACTTCATTCAAATGATTTCTATTTTTCTCATCCCTAGCGCCTTGGTTTACCTCTTGGGCAAGAAAGTAAATAATCTTGCACATGGCTGGTCAGTCTGGGTCGCTATGGCCCTACTTTTTACAGCCGGAGTCGGGATAGTTTCTCATTTTGAATATCAAGGGAATCCCCAATTCACTGCTGTAGGTTGCAGTTCATCGCAGAATTTCGAAGGAAAAGAAGTGCGTTTCGGAGTTTTTGATTCTTCCCTTTTCGCAACAGTAACCACCGCGGCTTCCTGTGGAGCTGTGAATTCCGCTCACGACGCTTTGACTCCCATGGGGGGTTTTCTTCCTCTCTTTAATTTAGTTCTGGGTGAGGTTGTATTTGGCGGAGTCGGAGCCGGGCTTTACGGGATGATACTTTTTATCGTCCTGACTGTTTTTATTGCGGGCTTGATGGTGGGAAGAACTCCAGAGTACTTGGGGAAAAAAATCGAAGGAAGGGAAGTCAAATACGCGATGATAGCAATGATTGTAGCTGCCCTCTCCACTTTGATATTATCGGCGGTGGGTTCGGTATTACCTTCGGCTTTAGTTAGTCTTGGAAATAACGGCCCTCATGGACTCTCGGAAATCCTTTATGCCTTTGCCTCTTCCACAGGGAATAATGGCAGCGCGTTTGGAGGATTAAACGCCAATATCACCTTCTGGAATTTAACAACCGGGATAGCCATGTTCTGCGGACGATTTTTTATGATGATTCCTCTCCTTGCTATCGGAGGATCCCTTTCACATAAGAGGATTCATGCAACAACGACTGCCAGTTTCCCTGTACAAGGTCCAATTTTTACGGGTCTGTTGATTGGGGTAGTGGTGATTGTAGGTGCTCTTACATTTTTTCCAGCAATTTGCTTGGGCCCGGTTGCCGAGCATTTTGAAATGATGTTGGGAAAAACTTTTTAATTTGGCTCTTTGGCGATTTTAAGCAATGGAGCCAGCAATGACTTTGAAAGTGACTAACAAAATGACTACGCTCGATAAAACTACAAAAATAAATACACCTGAAGAGCCGGCATTTACTGCGTCCGCCTTTCATTTAAAAATTCTGATGCAAGCAATTGCCAACGCTTTTCTGAAGCTCGATCCTCGAGTCTTATTTCGGAATCCAGTTATGATGGTTGTAGAGTTGGGGAGCGTATTAACTACTATAGCGTGGCTAAACGATGTTTACACACGCAATTATAGGGAAGCCTCTTTTAGTGGATCAATTAGTATTTGGTTATGGTTCACAATTCTTTTTGCCAATTTTGCAGAAGCCATTGCGGAAGGGCGCGGCAAAGCACAGGCAGATACGCTGCGAAAGGCCCGTAAAAGCACCCTTGCTTACAAGAGGTTGCCATCCGGAGCCATTGAAACTGTTGCTTCCGAACTCTTGAAGAAAGGCGACCTAGTGGTGGTCTCCGAAGGGCAAAATATTCCAGGAGACGGTACAGTTTTAGAGGGCGCTGCTGTAGTAGACGAGTCCGCGATCACGGGAGAGTCTGCTCCAGTGGTCAGAGAAGCAGGCGGTGATCGCAGTGCCGTAACGGGTGGAACTACTGTATTGTCAGACAAAATTGTAATTCAAATAACTCAGGATCCTGGCAAATCGTTTCTGGACCGGATGATTGCTCTAGTGGAGGGAGCCTCGAGGAGTAAAACGCCGAACGAAATAGCCCTAAGTATTTTACTCTCTGGATTGACTATCATATTCTTGTTGGCAGTAGTCACTTTGAAGCCATTCGCAATTTACAGTGGAATTCACGTTTCCTATGTCGTTTTGATTGCCCTGCTTGTTTGCCTAATTCCTACAACGATTGGAGGACTGCTTTCTGCCATCGGCATCGCGGGCATGGATCGTCTTATAAAACGTAATATTTTAGCAATGTCTGGTCGAGCAGTGGAAGCAGCCGGAAATATTGACGTGATGATCTTAGATAAGACCGGTACAATCACAGTTGGAAATCGAATGGCGACGGAATTTATTCCAGCGCCGGGAGTAACTTTGCTTGATTTGAGCCAAGCCGCGTACTTAGCATCAATTGCGGATTTAACTCCTGAGGGACGCTCTATTGTTAAGCTTGCGGAAAAAATGGGAAAACAGTTTCCCCCCTCATTGACTGCCAGAAATATTCCATTCAGCGCTGAGACCCGAATGAGTGGTGTTGAAGATCAGAACTTGAGTCTGCGCAAAGGTGCCATGGACTCAGTCGCGGCATGGCTAAAAGAGACGGGTAGTGTTTTACCCGGGGAAATTTACTCCTCAGTTGAACATATTGCCGCTGCAGGAGGAACACCTCTAGTCGTCGCATCC
>JBDSKY010000011.1:0-5383 GCA_039916675.1 Bdellovibrionia bacterium | reverse complement strand
GGTCGCAGTGGGTAAGATCCCATTCGTCCGGAAATCTCTGAAATCGAACGGGCGGCCCAACTGATCTCTCTGGGTCGGACCTTACCCAAGCCTCGCGCTAGAGGTAGAAGAATTTTCAGGCTAGTTTCGTTAGATAGTTCGGATTTTCCTAAAAATTTGATCAAATATTCACGGAAAATAGGGTCGTAGATATGACTCGTAAAGGTAGTTAAAGCAAATTCGGCTGCTAGCTGGGTTCTTTGGTTCCTGGGAAGATTGATCAGCATTTCCAGGGCATCCTTGGCACCTCCGGTTTTTGAAAAAAAATTAAGTTTTTCCCGAGCGATTTTACGCAATTCAGACTGAACCTCATTGGTATTGGCTAAAACCTCTAAGGATGCTCTTTGCCCATCTCGAAGTGAAAACGCACTCAGATCCCCCGCAAAGCCGGGTTTCTGGAGTAAAAATAGGAAAAGTATAAATAAACTATTCCACAATTTTACCACCCCTTTTCATCCTTAGGACTGTAGGGATTGAGCAAGCACTAATAGAAAGCTGTTTCTTTAACTTTTTTTTGTAGTTCAAAAAAAGAGGATTTTTTTCCAGAAGGGAGGGAAGCGGATCAACGGTCACCGTAAATTTCCCGTATTCCGCGCAGGCGTCGAACTTTCCATCGACGAAATGATGCGCGAGATCACTATCTGTCGGAATGATAATTACTTGATCTGCCCTTAAACGGCGTGCTCCCGAATTAAAAGCCGATGTAGCAATTGCGGTGCTCTCCACCACTGGCATAGCTCCAGTCTGTGGTCCCTTTTGGTGGGAATAATACTTCAAAAAGTAATCCTTCGCAGATTCAATCGAAGCACCACTCAATGAATAATCTATAATCATCAACTTTCGACCATTCCTAACTGTTTCATTAGGTAAAAAATTAGAGAAATGAAGAAAGAGCTTCTGACTATCCTCTTTGCTCAAGGGGTTAGATTCATTATATCGAAAATTTGAAAGAGGAATGCTCGAGGCATAGTTTGAATGTAAGTTTTGAAGAGTGGCGATAAGAGGAGTTGGACTTCTGCCGATTCCGATCACCATGCAATCCTTTGGATCGCACATTTTTATGATTTTTCTCGTCACCTTAAAAATTTCACAAAATGACGCGCCGCTTAAGGTGCAGGCTAATGCATTCGTTGGAAGGTAAGAGGATAAGCTTATAATAAGGAGTAACTTAGATAATTTTTGCATAGGTATTTAATTTTAAGGGTATTTAAAATTTAGTCAATTATCACCCTATTTTCTAATCTGTCGTCAATAAGCTGGCATGAGCATTGCTAAAGTCCTGCGTCGAACCGCAGTTTTAATCATTTGCTGTAGACGGAGTTCTAAATAATGTTGAGTTCGATTAAGGTTTCAATCTTTGGAGCACTGATATTTTCTGTTTCTCTTCCCGCTTTAGCCGATTACGAGGATTGCAAAAATATTCTTCGCGATGGCATTAGGGATAAGATCAATTCAAGCGATACCTTGGACTATAGACTCGTTAGGAAACATGAGTTTTGCCGTATGGCTAGTCAGTACAAGCTCGACTCAAGTGATTTTGAAACTTTCGCGAGAGCTTACGCCAAGACTACCCATGCTCACAAATACAACACAAGTGCCGGTACAAGTTTTTCGCTCGGCACCTTTGCTCCATCTGGAGGCGGAAATTTTAGTACTGAATCGAATGAAGACGATCTTTCTTTGGATGACAAAATCAAATGGTTAAAAGCCAATGACAGAGCCATTAGGGACTACCGCACAAGCAACTGCGGTAAAGAAGACTTCTCAGAATCTCTGCAAACAGAAGCAATCCTGTTTTCAGAAATTGCCAATAAAGATGTAGTGGAAGCTTGGCGAACTTGCATGCTCGACAAACTTAAAAATGGAATGTGGGTAGAAGTGCTTAAGGACGACGGATACGATGAAAATGATACTGAGGTCACTTACACTGTAAACACGTATTTTAGGTCGGGACTAGGTGGCGCCATTACCTCTCTGTCACTCACCCATACTGATAATTTGGTTACGGATTACCGCATAGTCGAAACAGTCAATGGTTATCAGAAGACGGGGAATATTTTAGGCCAAAGTAGATGGGCTTGGGGTGCAACAATTTCATCAGGAGGGAATAAGCAATTTGATGTTCGTCATCAGGACAGAACTCATCAAGGTAAGTTGAAAGTAAAAGCAATGCTCAGTACGGGAAATCCAATTGAACAATCAATTACTTTTCCTAAACGGTTGATTCCCGTATTTCAGGAACTGGCCAGACCGGTCGACACTACAAGTATCGGTACTCAGACGGATCCTATCCCGGAAGAGCGTCCTGCAGAGCAACTTTTAAAATCTGTAAAATTGATTCTTCATGTAAAAAATGATGATCTTGATAACGATAGCGCCTTGCATATTGAACTCAGACGGAAATCCGATAATGCAATGGTAGGAATCGCTGATCTCCCCGGAAGTCCAAAACATGAGGTTTGGATGGATTACACAGATCACACTATCGTCTTAACTTTAAAAACGGACATTGCAGAAAAAATAAGAAGCAAAAACGAGTTAACCCTTTCAATAGCGATGACCGCTGTCGGTAAAGATCAGTGGATCTACCAGCTCGATGTGCCGTTTGAATTCTCGTCTGATACTCAGAACCATACGGAAGTTTTCTCATCTCGGGAAACAATCATGTATCCAGCGAGCAGTAGGACAGAAATTAAAGAGTTCGATTGCACTGGTAATTAAGAAGCCATGAAAAGAGCTTTAGTTCTACTTGCATTCCTTTCACTCTCTTGCGGACATTATGAGGATACTCTTAAGGTTCCTTCGATCGACCATCAGGCTGAATGGGCAAAGAAGGTAGAAAGTTTCAAGCGAGAACTTGAGCCTCATCGGGCTGAAATTAGAGACGCAGTGTCTCGCTGCTCAAGCGAAGCTGAACTCGGAATTACATATAGGGTGGATTATCTTTCCACAGAGATATGTAGAAAACCTGTGAAAGTAAGAGGTAATCAAGTCAGATACACAGTAGCAAGAGGCACCGAAGGTAAAGCCGTAATATTGCTTTCCCTCGGTATGGAGCTTCGCTCTCCAAGTGGAAGAAATAGAGAGCTAGAGATACTTGAGATGGTTCGCTCTTGCATCCCTCATGCGAAAACTCTCTTTGAGAGATATGGAATCAACTTTGAACTGACAATGGATGAATTCACCCCCGATTCAAATTATGATAGTGTCGTGAAACTCATTGATTCAGATGATGCTCCGATGAATTCTAGTAGCTGGCGTATTCATCCTGAAAGTCATGGTGATTTTACGGCAGAAACCTGTGGAAATTTCTTTCATGAAATAGGTCATCTTTTAGGTGGATCTGACGAATATTTGGATACGACTTGTCCAGATCGAGAATACGTTGAAACAAGCACATTTCCATACTCAATTATGGGAAGAAATGCTAACTTCGAGAACACAGATTTCTATTCAAGGCACATTAAAGACATGATTAGACCTCTTTGTGAGGATTTAGCCGCTAGACAGAATTGGCCTAAACAACTAAGGTATGACTTTAGACAGATGTAAGAGCGCCATGCCTATCCAGACTGGCTCCAGACTACAAAAATGAGGGGTGCCTCAACCGGAGGAACGCTTCCAAATGCAAAAATTCCCACAGGGCCTGGATACCAAGTACCCTTTGCAGAGGTCATTCGTAGGGAATCAAAAATTATGACCGCAGCAGTAGGAATGATTACTGAGCCCGTTCAAGCAGAGGCTATTTTGCTGCAACAACAAGCCGATGCCGTTTTTATCGCTCGCGAATTCCTCCGCAACCCTTACTGGACTCTCCATGCTGCCCGTTCTTTCGGAGTAAAAACTCAAAAACCCATTCAATACGGGAGATCGTGAACCGATTTCTGACTCGGCGTGTCTTTTTTTGTTGTTTTTAGGTTTCCTCTATGTAATGTAGCCAGAAATAACAATAAATGTTTAATAGATACTCCTGGAAAGAAACAGCAAGAATGAAAAGAGCCTTTACTAAAAATCTCATTACAATATTTACAAGTCTTTTAATTTATTCTCAGGGATTTGCTGACGGACCAATAGGCACCAACGTTATTGATGAAAATTCAGGAGATCTTCCCTACATCGCCCTTACAAGTTCAGAGTACGGTTTTACGAAATACCGATTTGAAGAATACTCGGATGGGCTGGACGGACTTATTTACTTTCGTGCGCAAAAGATCTGTGAGGCCAAAGGATTTAGAAGTTTGGCTGCAAAGCCGAAAACCAGAACTCTTGAACATTCAGGAAAGATTAGAGCATGGATCCCATCGAAATATTGGGGTTTAGATCAGCGGAAGTTTAGGTGTAAGAAGCCCTGGATTTATACCAATAATGGAAAAAAGGAGATCGGACTCCCTATGTCAATCGTGGGTAGAGTCTTGACCTACATTCCAAGTCCATTGAGCCCGATAGGGTTTGTTATCGCAACAACAGGCGATTATCTTCAATTCGGCAAGGAAATTAGTGGCACCCATGCTCTCGAACGACTGGAAAATGGTAAACCTGTTAAAAAAAGACGGCCTTTTTTTCAAGGCCCAATTAAGCAGATGTTTCCTAGCATTAGCTTCGAGAACAAAATTCCTCATCTTGTCTACAAGAACGTCGTTCCTCACCTAATCTTCTCCGAGTTGAGATGTACCAATCTCAATGATGAATTTTTCAACTTCGACCAAGTTCCGAGTGAATGGCTCGAATGGAATCCTAAATTAGGATTTGTGAAAAAGGGTTGGCCTAGATCTTAGCCACGATCATTTGGACGTGGAACATATTTGGTCCCGTTAAGCGGTCGCTGCAGGATAGCTCATTCAAATTTACGATATAAAATAGAATTGCTGTATTTTTTTCATTTAATGCAGATAAGCCACAATATCCGACCGGAAGAATCTTTTACCTTACGCACAAAAAATGAATGTCAGGATTTGAACCAGATCCAAAATAGAATCTCCATAGAATTCCAATAAAATCCTAATAAATTAAAATCAGAAATCTGCTTTAGATAAGTCTCTTGCCAAATTTATTTAGTTTAATTAGTTTTATTTGAAAAGGAGCATTGATGAAAAAGACTTGGATCATTTCTGCCTTTATTGCACTAGCCGCCCTAAACGGCTGTAAATATTACGACGGTATCCCGGTAATTGGTGTCGACAGCAAAGGAAACCCATCACAGGTCTTTGTCCCTGAGAAAGACTATTCAAATCGAGTTTTAGCAATGGTTTCTACTGTGAATGATTCTGCCTTACTGGCGCTGAATCGACAAAAAATCAGACCCGGTTTTATGTTGAGAACCGTAACCATTGGTGTAGCAGCCAAC
>JBDSKY010000010.1:0-3155 GCA_039916675.1 Bdellovibrionia bacterium | reverse complement strand
GACCCCCTTAAACGTGCATCTTTTGAATCAGTTAAGTAAAGACGGAGTAACTGCAGAAAATCTTAAACAGAAGCTTTTTTTCTCAAAAGCAAATTACGTGGTTAGCATTGAGAAAACACTTTCGGAGGAGTTAAAGAAGTACCCATTTCTTGAACGGAGGGGTTGTTACTCGCACTTTAATTTTCACCCTTGCCTCTTTTTACCCAAATGGTCACTCCAGGAAGATGTGGCTAGACTCAACCAGCCTCTCCTTTATTTGGACCGGGACACCCACTGGGAATATCCTCCAATGGGAAAAGGGCATAAAGCTATCCTCAAGGCAGATAAAACTGGGATTTTGGCCTATGAAGCTAATGGAAAATGCTGGATTGAAGAACGGGTTTATCTAGGCAAATTACAGATTGGGAAAAGCAAACGGGCACTCCTGGCACATGGATTTAAGGGTGCTGAATTCAAATCCGGGGCAGAGATACTGGAACAAGAATCCAAGCAATGGATTTACTCTCTGCCTGAAAATATCCGGCCAAAGAAAATTTATTCGATCGCTTGTCATCATTCAGACAAAACTCAAATCTAAACTGCGATTGACCTTCGATTTGCCTCAGATAAGGCACAAATTCGAACTCCGACCTTCTCCAATTGTTCCAGGTCTCGCTTCAAGGCTGCGTGAAACTCCCGGTTATCTGTATGAGTAAGCTCATCTTGTATTTCCCTGAGTCGGTAATCTATGGTGTTTTTAATAAGGTTTATTTCTTGGTCAGATAGTTCCAAATAATACACAACAAACTCCTTCGCTTCTGCGGGTTTGAAACCTATCTTTATTTATGTGCAAAGAATTTGCCGTGACTTGCGGACGGCTATTTGCTCAACTATTCATCGAGCAAGCTTCTTAGCATCCATGCAGTTTTTTCATGCAGTTGCATTCTTTGAGTGAGCAAATCCGCGGTTACCTCATCACAGGCGGCTTCTACTGTGATAAAAATAGATCTTGCCGTTCTGACGACAGCTTCTTGGCCTTCCACCAATTGACGAATCATGTCTTTAGCGGCCGGCACACCGGTTGGCTCCTTAATAGAGGTCAACGCTGCAAACTCAGTGTATGTCCCTGGGGCGGGTAAACCGAGAGCGCGAATTCGCTCAGCGATTAAATCCACAGCCAACGCAAGTTCCGTATATTGACCTTCAAACATCAGGTGCAGAGTTTGAAACATCGGACCCGTGACATTCCAATGAAAGTTATGGGTCTTTAAATAGAGAGTGTAAGAATCGGCTAAAAGCCTGGAGAGACCATCTACAATATTTTTACGATCTGTTTCTGAAATACCAATGTCCATTGTTTTTTTCATAGTTTTATCTTTCACAAAAACTGAGATTTTGGGAGCCTATTAATTTTTATAACGTAGGATTAAACTCCGAAACGAAAAACAAGGTCACATTTAAATATAGCGTAGCCAAATTTCATTGCTCTCCCTGGTTTTCTTAACTATAGATTTGTCAGGACTATTCTTAAAGGAGCCCCTCATGACAGCACAGCGTCCGTCTTTTGAAACCCGTCTTGACGAAGTTGGCGACAATATCTTTCGAATTCACACTTCCATTCCTCCCTCACTTGTTCCTGGAGGCTTTAGCTTCAATCAATACTTGATCGTGGATGAGGAACCTATGCTTTTCCATACCGGTTCACGGGCGCTGTTTGAAACTGTCAAACATGCGATCGAAAAAGTCATCCCTTTGAGTAAGCTCCGATACATCGGCTTCTCACACTACGAACAAGACGAATGTGGATCAATCAATTCGTTCCTAGCTGCAGCGCCTCAAGCAGTGCCCGTTTGCAGCGCGATCAACTCTATGATCAATGGAGACGGTTTTGATAAGGCTCCTAGATCTCTTCGCGATGGTGAAACCCTCACAATCGGTAAGCGAACCCTCAGGTGGTTGGATACACCGCATTTACCGCATGGATGGGAGTGCGGATACATTTTTGATGAGCTCTCTCAAACACTATTTTGTGGCGATCTTTTTACTCAGCCCGGCTCTAATACTCCAGCGCTTACTCAAGGTGATATTCTTGGGCCGAGTGAGGCCATGAGGAAACAAGGAATGGATTACTTCGCCCACGCGAAAGATACACGTCGGATGTTGCAACGCCTTGCAGAATTGAAACCTGGAACGCTAGCTTGCATGCACGGTAGTACTTGGACTGGAGACGGAGCGCCGTTACTCTTGGAACTAGCTTCAGTGCTTGATGGTAGCTCTAACGGTGTGACGATCTGAGCTTCTTTATTTTAATGCGGCAAGCTAATTATGGTGATCTTCTAGGGGCCGTGAATCAGACCCATCAATAATTGATCCCTGCTCCATAGGTTTCTCTGACTCCATCATTCTCCTTCTTTGCTCCGACCGCTCTCTTTCTTCTGCTTCTCGTTCGACCTCTTTGGCTTTCTGCTGCAGTTCTAACTTTTCTGCTTCGGCCTCCTCTGGCAATCTACGAAGAGCCCGATCGTCGGGTAATTGGTCGGCATAGGAGATTTGTGAGATCAGTAGGAATAGAGAAAGAACAGTTAACAGAATTTGAAATCTTTTCATTTAATATACTTTAAAGGGTTTCCGGCAGTTTCAAAGTTCAATTTACAAAATAAGGCGGCTTTTATGTCAACCACCCCTTCCTAAAGGAAGGAGCTTGAGGGAGAAATCCTAAAAGCTCAAGGCTGACCAGAACACAAACAGAAAGGACAAGAGTAAATTGTTTCTACCCGATTCTAAGGAAAACATAGGCACCTCGCTACGCCACCTCAATAGCGGGCTCTGCGGAGTAAATGTATGTGGAGACGAAGGGTTATTCTCCACGGCAGTTGCTCGTTTACAACCCTTGGAAATCTGTTCGAGAGGAAGTCGGATCTTAGACAAGGCCTTTACTTGTTTGAGTACGCATCACTCCTTCGGGAGTGTACACTTCATGTTAGTGTACATTTTAAATAAAAATGGATCACCCCTGATGCCATGCGAACCTAAAAAAGCGAGGAAACGATTATGTCAGGGTAAAGCAAAGGTCGTTGCACGGAGACCGTTCATCATCAAGCTTCTCTACGGCTCAGGTGGGTACAAGCAAGCTGTTGTTGCCAAAATGGACGCAGGATCCAAAAAATTGGGAGCTG
>JBDSKY010000009.1:0-6567 GCA_039916675.1 Bdellovibrionia bacterium | reverse complement strand
TGCACGAGCTTCTTCCTGAGGTTATGCATGTATTCGTAGATACCGTGTGCAGTGATAACTTGGCTCGTCCACGGAAGGGATTGTATCGAATTCCTGGTTTTTCTATCTAGAAGATAAACCTTCATTTAATGGCGTTGGCATTAAATAGAATTACCTGAGATGAGATGGAAAGTTTAAATAGAAATGGGAAAGCGCGTAAACGCTTTCCCATTTTTTTAATGAATTAATTTAATTGTAAATTAATCGATTAATTTAATAATAAAGATGATTCTTCAGACAATGTTTCTTCATGGTTGTCTTTAATGCAGCGTTTGAATGAGCGATCAAAGGCTTTGCGTTGATCACCGCTCAATATATTTAAGATACTGAGTGTGCTGTCACGCATAACAGTGTGAACAGGGATAATCGCCTGATGAAGATTGTATTCTGCACATGTAACATCTGAGGCAAAGATTGGATAATGTGACCATGCTGCGATTAATTCTTTCTTGGCGGTTTTAACTGCGACTTTATTATGATCCCAAGTTTCCTTTGCTCTTCCAATAAAAGCTTTGGCTTCGGAATTCTGATCTTTGGAAGGATCAGCTTTTTTCCAGCTATCACATAAACATTGGTGGAATTTGTCCATATCCATTTCTGAGTCACCCAGCATAGAAAAATTTGGACTGTCGGCAAATGCGGATACGGATAGCAATAAACTCGCAATTAATAGTAGTGATTTTTTCATAATAGATCCCCTTTTCTTTAATTCAGTGTAATGGCCGTTCGTTTATTAAGTAAAGAAAAAGTTAGTTTACGACACTTAGAATAATACGGGAGTATTCCGATCTAGTTTAATCCAGGTCAATTCATGTTTGTTGTGTGAAAGGTGGAGAATTTTGGATTCGGGAATAGCGGCGAACGCTTGAATTGCTTGATGATCAGATGGACTGAGTTCTTTACCTTTAAATTTAATAGTACAAATAAAATTATGACAGGTTCCAGCCTCTAACCATTTGAGTACGAGCTCCAGCAGCTTTTGAGGATAACAAATGACATCTGAAAAAAACCAATGCACAGGGCCAATTTCTAGCGGATCCAAAGTAAAAGCATCTCGCTTCACGGATTGCACTCGTGGAAGAGCAGCGATCTCAGGAGTGAGAGGTGCCTTGTCCACGCTTAACACCGTGGCGCCTAGTTCATGTAACACCCAGGTCCAACCACCAGGGCTACTCCCCATATCGAGGCATTTCATACCAGGGCCTGGCGCCTTCCCCGTTATTGTCAAAGCCTCCCAAAGTTTAAGGTAAGCTCGACTCGGGGGGGCAATCTTATTTTCTTGGAAATGAATTTCTCCATTAGAGAAAATACTTGAGCAGTTTGGTGATGCCAGTAGTAAATTTTTATCCAATAAAGTCCACGAGCCCATCGGTAGCGTAGGGAGAGGTGAGGGAAAGGTTGTTGGCTTGGAAGATATTTTAGGGAGGCCATCTGCGATTAACTGAGCCCTTCGATGCAATTGTGAAGAGTAAAGAGTCCAGTTTCGTTGGATTTTTTTGAGCGCTTGGGTTGCCTGGGTAATCGATTCAAAAGGAATTTCTTGAGGATTAAGCCAAATATTTTGAGCCCAGTGTGCTTGAACGGGGGGGCCTTGGGTTAAAATCAATCGCTCAAAAGTCTGCGTGATTTGAGTTAAGTCTTTCAGTTCATTGAGTAATTCGTCAGTAAAACCTTCAGGTGCGAGATACGCAGTAATTGTTTTCATTTTCATCCCGTTTTTGTTGTACATGCAAGCAAAGGCGGTTCCCATCTTAAATCTAAACGAATTTGAAATTGTCACACTCAAAACAGGAGTAAAGAGTCTGCGTTCTTTGGAACGAGGAGAAACTTTTCATCCGGGCATTGGCCCCCTGATAGAAGCTAATCAGCTCCATGTGGATCAACAACGGATCATTGAGAGGAGCGAAGCACTACAGAAATCGGGCAAGAAGTATGTGATCTGGGATGTCGGATTAGGTGCTGCCGCTAATGTTTTAGCCGCTATAGAAGCATTGAAGGAAACTCGCACGGATATTGAAATTCATAGTTTCGATAAAACGACGGCTCCCGCCGAGTTTGCGATTCTCCATGCCGAGGAATTAGGTTATTTATCGCCTTATAAAGAAATGTTGTTTCAGCTGCTGCATGACCGTGAAGTTCAAGTTTCAGATCGGATCGTTTGGAAGTTTCACTTAGGGGATTTCGGAAATTTGTTGAGCACTCAGAGATTTGTAGCGCCGAACACGATTCTGTATGATCCTTATTCTGCCAAGGGAAATCCAGAAATGTGGACGTTCGAACATTTTCAGCAATTGTATTTGCAAACAGATTCGAGTGTCCCTTGTCTATTGACAAATTACACTTGTTCCACTGCGGTAAGGGTGGCGCTAATCCTTGCAGGATTTTCCGTGGGTCGCGGCTGTGCAGTCCACACTAAGCGGGAAACTACAATTGCTAGTAATCAACTCTCTCTTTTAGAAGATCCATTGGACCTTAAATGGTTAGAACGGGTGAAGAATTCCACTAATGCAGCGCCTTTGAGGGGGTCGAGTTCGGAGGTTGCCTATTCAACTACTCGAATCTCTGATTTAGATTTTGAAATGCTGCAAAGATCTCCGCAGTTTCAGGATAGAGGCGGGGGATGAAGTCGGTCGCAGTAATAGGTTCGGGGCCAGCCGCGTTGATGGCGGCAGACGTAATATCTGGTGCTGGGCATCAAGTTACAGTTTTTGAAAAGAAGAAAGGCCCAGGCAGGAAGCTTCTCATCGCGGGTAGTTCAGGCCTGAATATTACCAATAGCCTTCCGCACTCTGAGTTTTTAAAAAACTACACGGGACCTCCGGAGATATGGAAATCCTTGCTAGCAGATTTTTCTCCCCAAAATTGGATTGGGTTTATTGAAAGTTTAGGATTGAGTACTTTTGAGGGAACCAGTGGCAGGTACTTTGTCAAAGAGATGAAGGCGTCTAAATTGCTCCGTGCTTGGATTGAGCGCTTGAATGGGAGAGGGGTTGAATTCCTCTATAGTCATGAGTTGAGTGGATTTAACAGGGATACTGGGGCGGATAACCCGCCCTCTAAATGGCAACTTAATTTTTCGACTGGGTCCCCAGGTACATTCGACGCAATTTGTTTTTGCCTTGGGGGAGGAAGTTACGAACCGAATGAAGTCCCACTTCGGTGGCCGAATGCATTTATTTCCAAAAATATAGGTTTCGACCCATTTATCCCGTCAAATGTAGGTTATCAAGTGGAGTGGTCCGACAAATTCTTAACAGAATGTGAAGGTCAGCCCTTAAAAAATGTTCGATTAATTTCGAGCAGGGGCTCGCGCCTTGGAGATGTCATTGTGACCCGATACGGGTTAGAGGGCACTCCAGTCTATTTCGTGGGTCAACCAGGAGTCGTCAGGATAGATCTCAAACCCGATCTGAGCGTTGAGCAAATTCTCTCCAAATGCCGGTCTGTAAAAGAAAATCTTTCTCCAATGAGGAGAATAAAAAAACAGCTTTCTCTTTGTCCCGCTAGTCTAGGGCTATTATTTCACTTTACCCCCAAGAATGTTGCAGATGATTTGAATCGCCTTGTTTCACACCTCAAAAATTTTCCACTTCAATTTTTAGGGAGCCAGTCTCTGGACGAGGCTATTTCTTCTGCAGGGGGACTGCACATGACTGAATTGACCGCAGACCTGATGTTAATTAAATATCCAGGGGTTTTTGCTGCAGGTGAAATGCTTAACTGGGATGCTCCAACCGGGGGTTTTCTGATTCAGGCGTGTGTATCTCAGGGTTACCGGGCTGGTCAGGGAATTCTGAGATATTTAGGAAGCTATGAGAAAACAGGCGCATGCTAGAATCTGGTACGCGGATTGCTCATATTCGTTTGTGGGGGTTTGTGAATGAAGAAATCATTTAAGGTAACGCCGGACGAATTTCACCTACTTATGCAGGAAATTGTTGCTCTGGGTGAAACGTTTAAAGACGAACGCCTAAAGCGAAGGGAAGCGATCGATAATCTTAATATACAAGTCATGGCTCTCAGGCAGACATTGACTCACTTTCATCCTGACTTTGACCACAAATATAGCTCTGTTCAGACAGATCTGATTCATCGGTTTGATCCCGAAACTGGAGCTTTTCTGAATGACGCCGGCAAATCGGATGATGGCCAAAAAGACAAAATTGCGTCATAGGGGCGAGAGTTTACCGGTTTCTAATTTTCCGGTTCTTAGAGCCTGGAAATGTGATACACCGCATGAATGAGCCAAGCAGACATATCTGATCTAGTTGAACCCGAAATCCATAGTAAAGTCGAGACAATGAGGCACTCTTGTGCCCACGTAATGGCACACGCCGTAAGCACATTATGGCCAGACGCTAAGTTTGGAATTGGACCGACTGTAGAGAACGGATTTTACTACGATTTGGATATGGAAAAAAAGCTTACACCCGAGGATCTGGGTCCTATTGAAAAGGAAATGCGGCGTATCAGCGGAAAGAACAACGCTTTTGTTCGCTCCGAATATCCGGTAGCCGAAGCCATTGAGTTCTTTAAAAAGCGGGGTCAGAATTTCAAAGTTGAAATTATTGAAAATCTTCGGGATCGCGTGAATGCGGCGACCGTCAGCTTCTATACTGAAGGAGATTTTGTAGATCTTTGTCGGGGACCCCATGTTGAAAGTACAAAGTCCATCGGCGCGTTCAAACTGACTTCTATTGCAGGCGCATATTGGAGAGGGAGCGAAAAAAACCCTCAGCTGCAAAGAATCTACGGGGTCTGCTTTGAAACTAAAGCGGAGCTCGACGAGCACCTTCACTTTATGGAAGAAGCCAAAAAACGAGACCATCGTAAATTGGGCAAGGAATTAGATCTATTTAGTTTTCATCCGGAAGCACCGGCGAGCCCATTCTTCCACCAAAAAGGAACGGTCGTCTATAACCGTCTGGTATCTTTTATTAGAGACCTTTATGTTCCCGCTGAATACGAGGAAATTATTACTCCTCAGATTTTAGATGTTCAGCTTTGGAAGAAGAGCGGCCATTACGATAATTATCGTGAGAGTATGTATTTCACCGAAGTGGATGAACGCGAGTTTGCAGTTAAACCTATGAACTGTCCCGCATCTACTTTTGTTTATGCCTCCAGCAAGCGTTCTTACCGCGATCTGCCGTTAAGACTGGCAGATTTTGGGCGACTCCATCGTTATGAAAAATCCGGGGTAACGGCCGGGCTGACACGCGTTCGAACTTTTTGCCAAGATGATGCGCACGTCTTTTGTACACCAGATCAGATTGAGAAAGAAATAAGCAGCGTAGTTTCGATGATTCTAAAGACCTATGATCTGTTCGGATTAACCGATTGTAAGATCTATCTCTCCACCCGGCCTGAAAAACGAGTAGGTTCGGATGAGTTGTGGGATCAAGCAGAAAGCTCGCTGAAAGCAGTGTTGGACAAGTTAGGGCAGCCTTATCAGCTCAATGTAGGTGATGGAGCCTTTTACGGTCCGAAGATTGATTTTAATGTCAGAGATGCATTGAAACGTTACCACCAATTGAGCACCATTCAGCTCGATTTCAACATGCCTGAGAGATTCGACCTAAATTATACTGACAGTGACAATAAGCCTAAGAGGCCTGTCATGGTCCATCGCGCGGTTCTTGGCTCAATTGAGCGCTTTATGGGCGTTTTAATTGAACACGTCGCAGGCGCATTTCCTTTCTGGCTTGCTCCGGTACAGCTTAGAGTTATTCCTGTTAACGATACTCACCGTGAGTACTGCATGAATTTCGTTAAGGTGTTAAAGAAAGCTGGGATCCGAGTTGACCTGGATGATCGTAACGAATCTATTGGTCTGAAGACTCGTGAAGCACAAATGCAAAAGCTACCTTTTTCAATTATGGCTGGGGATCGTGAATTGGGTGCTCAGACTTTCTCAATGCGAAAATATGGGGAACGGGCATCAGAAGTCTTAACTCAAGACCAAATTCTTGAGCTTTGTGCGAAGCTCAATGCAGAACCGGGTAAGGTTAAGGCTCTACTTACTGAAAATTGAGAGACCTCCAGAAGTTAACCTTCTGGCTTTATCAGTAAATAGATTCCAATGACGATGGAAATAATTCCTAACATTCGGGAATAGTTTAATTTGTCTTTTCCTCTATAGATTTCGATAGGAATTGCGATCACTGGAGAGAGTGAAGTGAGAGCCGCGCCTGCGGCCAATGAAGAATGAGTAAGACCGTAGATAAAAAAGTACGTTCCGGCAAAACCTTCTAATGCAAAGATAAATGCGATTCTTTTTAATTCTACGTAGGGGAGCGCATGTCGGGTTTTTGGAGCAAAAATCAAATTGAAGATGGGGCAAAGAACGAGCGTAGCTCCAATTCGCAGCACACTTGAAACCGAAGTAGAAAGCTCTTTTCCTCCTTCAGCCGCGGCAACTGAATTGATCGCCCAAAATAGGGACGCGATAAAGGCGAGAAAAATTCCACTTAAATAGGCCTTTGACGGAGGACCAATTGGGGTGCGCTGATCTGCGGGGTTCTTTTT
>JBDSKY010000008.1:0-4402 GCA_039916675.1 Bdellovibrionia bacterium | reverse complement strand
ACCAGGTTTGGCCTAAGATTTTTGTAGAGTTCAATGGCCTCAGTGCCATCTGCTGCCTCACCCACCACTTGATAATGGGCTTGAGTAAGAATCTCAATGAGGACCTTTCTAACGAAAACCATATCATCGACAACCAGTACAGTCTTTGCCATTGATATGATTGTACAGAAATCTTAGGAGGTTTGAATCCTTTTAATTAAAACTGTTTCAATATGTCTTTCGGTGGCTTTTTGGATAGTGAATCGAAAAGATCCGGCAGGGGTGTCAAAAAAAAGTTCGTCTCGAGTTTCGGGAATTCTCCCAAACTGAAGAAGTAAAAATCCACCAAGAGTTTCATAGTCTCCTTGAGGAAGTTCCAATTTCAATACTTCGTTTATTTGTTGGATTTCCATCCGTGCCTGGATGCTCCATGAATCGGGTGCAAATTCCTTAAAAGATACGGTTTCAAGGTCATACTCATCGCTGATCTCACCAACAATTTCTTCAACTATGTCTTCGAATGTCAAAATTCCAACAGCACCGCCATGTTCGTCAACCACAACCATCATTGAGGCATCTTCGCGGCGCATTTCTAAGATCAGATCGTCGAGGGATTGCGTTTCGGCGACATAGTGTGCAGGCGTAATATAGTGCCTGATGGATTGTTTAAAATCTTGTGCTGCCAATAGGTCGGCTGATTCCAGTACGCCTATGATGTTATCGATTCGGTCGGAATAAACGGGCATTCTTGAGTGGCGATGTCTTTCAAAGTGTTCAAGGGCTGTCTGGACGTCGGCAGAATCTTCAATCGCGTCCACTTTTACAAGCGGGATTAATGCATTTCTGGCTTCGGTATCCCGGAAGTCAAAAATTCTCTTGATCATGCGCTTTTCTGAAGTGGTAATCTCGGTTTCTTCCTTCGAATAAGAGAGGAGAGAGCGTATTTCTTCGCGAGTGGTTTTCCGCTTTCCCGAAAGGAGCTCCTCAATCGGTCCAACAATTTTAGAGAGGCGCATAGTGTAGGACGCCATGAGTCGCGTAAACGGGTAAAAAATCCAGTAAGTTAGATTTACAGGGAACGCAACCCAGGGTGCAATCAGGGTGGCGTATCTTTGATATAGGGTCTTGGGAATAAGTTCTCCCAATATCACTACGAGGGGAGAGGTTATTGCGACCGCAATTAAATTGGCATGAGCCACAGAATGTTGAATCAAGTAGAACGCTATTAGGGCGGAGCTGCTGACCACGCAGAAGCTGGTCATCAATAAGGTCGTGGCAAATACTTTTTCAGGATGTCTGGCTAGCGTTAAAGCCAGTTCAGCGCGAAAGTCTCCCTTTTTTGAAAGATTATTGAGGGTGAGTTTATCCGCTGAAAGAAGAGCGATTTCAGAGCCCGAGAAAAATCCTTCAATCAAAATAAGTGGTACCAAAATGAGGGCAAGTTGCCAGAGGCTAAACAGCATCATCAAATAAGTCCTCAAAGAGTGCGTCCAAAACATCGCTCATCGTTACAACTCCGGTCACATCTCCCAAATGGTTTTTTACAATCGCCATATGAATCTTGTTCTGTTTAAATTTTCTAAATAGGTCATTCAGATGCAGCGTGGACGAAACATAATAGGGTTTTCTCATTAGGGTAGCTACTGTGATGGAAGCGCTTTCGTGAGACAGTTTGGATCTTAAGAGGTCTTTGGAATAGAGAATTCCCACAATTTCTTTACGGTGACTACTAGAGCCGATGATTGGAATTCTAGAGTAATTCTGTCCTCGGACAGCGCCTAAGGCTCCTTTTAAAGTGGTATTCGCTGGGAGGGAAAGGATCTGTGAGACAGGGGTTGCCACATCTTGAACAGTTGTCTTGTCTAGCTCAAAAACATTACGGATCAGGTCCATTTCACTTTCGCGAATAGCACCTTCCTTGTGACCTTCTTCAACCATAAGCAGAAAATCCGATTCCTTCAGGATTTTATGTTTTTTCTTAGATTTGTGTTTGTGATGATGAGTGTTCTCGATCAAAACAGGAGACCCTTTGCCCGTTGGAATAAGGTGGATCACTCGATTAAGAATGTATCGAATGGGGCGAAAGAGAGTGTATATCGCAATTAAGGGTCCAGCAGTAATGGTAGCGACCAGCTGATTTATTTTTACGCCGATCACTTTAGGGGTGGCTTCGCAAAAGAAGAGGACGAGGGGTGTCGTAATAAGAATTCCGATGGTCGTCTCAAACGCCCAGTCGGGAATGAATGAGAAGGTTGCAGGCGTACCAATATGGTTTTTATTAACTATATTAGTAATTAAAGAAGAGAGCGAGATATTAAGAATTTCATTTACCACCAGGATAGTAATGAGGACTCCACCCGGGTCGGCCAATAGTCGTTTAATCTTGCGATGAACAGGGCGAAAATTCTCTCTCAGAAATCTGAGCTGAAAACGGGACAGGCTGAAAAGTGCAATCTCAGAAGCCGACAGGTATGCCGACAAAAAGATCAAGAGCACACATGAAAGCAGTTCCAAAGAAGTCATAGACTGGTTTTCGCATGATTACGCAGCTTTATCAAATCCTGTAATACTGCCTTTCTTGCGAAGCTTTACGGGACCGGATTTGTCGTCTTTACCAGAATGCTTCTTATCTCGCCCTTTAACTTTATGAGTTAGCACCACATCCAATACCTCGTCTATTGTTTTGACGGGTATAAAGGTCAGGGTCTTTCGGTACTCCTCTGGGATATCCTCGAGATCCTTGTGGTTATTATATGGAATAATAATCGTTTTAATTCCATGTCTCATCGCCGCAAGCGCTTTTTCTTTCAAACCGCCGATCGGAAGAACTCGGCCGGTAAGAGTAATTTCACCTGTCATTGCAACATCCTTGCGGATTGGAATACCAGTGAGACGTGAAATAATTGCGGATGCCATAGTAATCCCAGCTGAGGGTCCGTCTTTAGGTATTCCTCCAGCAGGAAAATGGACGTGAATATCGATATTTGAAAAAATATCTTCATCGATACCAAAGTCCTTGGCTCGAGACCGAATTAAGCCTAAGGCAGCTTGACCCGATTCCTTCATTACGTCACCGAGCTGGCCGGTGAGTAACATGCCGCCTTTCCCTTTCATGGTCGTAGTTTCAACGTAGAGGATCTCTCCTCCAACTGACGTCCATGCTAGGCCGGTAGCAATTCTGATTTCGTCTTTTTCCTGCTCGTCTTCACGAATGAACGGAGCGGGTCCAAGGAACTTGTAGGTCTGCTCTTTGGTTATAACTGTTTTGTCGGTTTTGCCTTCTGCAATCAGACGAGCAGTTTTACGACAGATGGTAGCAAGGTTTCTCTCGAGATTACGTAAGCCTGCCTCCCGAGTATATTGGGAAATCACGGTCTTTACTGATTCATCGGATATATCGATCTGACCTTCTTTTATTCCATGTTCCACGGTTTGTTTTGGAATCAGATATTTCTTTGAGATAAAGAATTTCTCTTCTTCCGTGTACCCTGCAAGTTGAATGACTTCCATTCTGTCTTTTAAAGCAGATGGAATGGTGTCCAACATATTACAGGTAGCTATGAACATTACGTTCGACAGGTCAAAGGGTACGTTCAAGTAATGGTCCCGGAAAGAATTGTTCTGCTCCGGATCCAAAACTTCTAAGAGCGCGGCCGATGGATCTCCTCGAAAGTCGCTGCCTAATTTATCAATTTCATCCAGAATAAAGACAGGATTGTTGGTACCGGCTTGTTTGAGTCCTTGGATAATGCGACCCGGTAGAGCACCCACATAGGTTCGGCGATGGCCACGGATTTCGGCCTCATCTTTTACACCACCTAAAGATACTCTGACAAACTCTCTACCTAAGGCTCTTGCGATCGAGCGGCCTAAGGAAGTTTTTCCCACACCCGGAGGGCCCGCGAAACATATAAGTGGCCCTTTCATTTTGTCTTTGAGCTTTCGAACAGCGAGGTACTCAACAATTCGTTCTTTGATCTTAGAAAGATTGTAGTGCTCTTCATCCAAGATGGCTTTGGCTCGCCCTAGGTCTAGGTTATCAATTGTATGTTTGCTCCATGGAGTGTCTGTTAACCAATCGATGTAGGTACGAAGCATTGAAGCTTCTGAGGCATCAGGGTGCATTCGTTCCAAACGACCTAGTTGCTTGAGTGCCTCTTGTTCTACGTCGTGAGGCATCTTACAATTGATGATCTTTTCTTTTAATTCCCCGATTTCCTCGCCTTTGACATCAGTGTCGCCCAATTCTGTCTTGATGGCACGAATCTGTTCTCTCAAAAAATATTCCTTTTGAGACTTAGTCATTTCGTCTTTTGCTTGGGATCTGATTTTTGCCTGTATGGATAGAACTTCGATTTCTTTGGCCAGAACCTCATGAATTTTTTTCAATCGTTCTAGGGAGTCGATAGTTTCCAAGATATTT
>JBDSKY010000007.1:0-4316 GCA_039916675.1 Bdellovibrionia bacterium | reverse complement strand
CAACTTCGAAGGCCGACAATACACAGGGGTCTGTCCTCCCTTTTCGTTAGAGAGGGTCGAATTGCCAACGATAGTTTCCGAACGCCCTCCAATGGCTCCAAGGCCCGCTAAGCCGCAACAGCTTCCAGAACTTGGTCAATCTTTCGTTACAGAAACAGGGGCGCCCTCTCCTCCCCAAGCGTCAACCCATTCTTTGCATTGGGCTCGACAGTTTCATAGCTCTTCAGCAGGATCCGCAGCAAATATTTCAAATCAACATTCTTTGATGCCGCAATTTCCCAGACCAAGATCGGCAAGTAACCGTGCAGCAGGACTAATTTTACCTCATGCGGGGGCCCTCGAAATAAATCATAACTTTAATTCGATGCACCCATTTGCCATGAGTGATCAGCAGCAAATGAGACAAAATGCCTGCGTTCAACAAATGGTCCAAAATCAACAATTGTTCCAAATGCAGCAGGCCCAATGCCAACTTCAAATCCATCAGGCTCAAGCTTTTCAGCAAGCTCAATGTATGCAGCAAGCCCAGTGTATCCAGCAAATGCAACAGGCCCAAGCTATCAACCAAATGCAATGTGTTCAGCAAATGCAGCAGGCCCAATGCATGCAACAAATGCAGGGAGGCATGCCATTCACCGGCTTTTGCCCTCCACCCCAACTAGCGAATCCAACAGGCATTATTTTTCCAGCTATGAATGCCTTTGGTGGCTACTATTGAGACAACCTTAAAAAACAAAAAAATGGCACTACTACAGTGAAGACCACACTTTCAATCACCATATTTACATTTCAAATTTTTTGCGCATTTTCAGGGGTGAAATGACTAATACTCAGAGAAGATCCCAGCGCTACCGTAAATATCAGTGAAACTGTAAATCACATTTCCAAACTAACTTATAGGATCATTTGTTTTTTAACAGCCTAACTAACAAGAAAATGTGGTCAGTCCTGAATCTAAATCTGTCAAAATCAATCATTTCTCCTAGGGGTCATTTGAAATCAATGATTCTCTCTTATTTAAAAGTAAGGTTCCAACACTGAAATAGAACCCAGCGTTCCGGATGTCAAAAATAATATCTAGCACCTAAATCAAACCTTACACCATAACCAACGTTGAAAGAAGAACCGTTGGTATAGGAGGCGTAGGGATTATTTCTTACTCCATGAACTAGCTGGACAAACATTTTAAGATCTTTGTTAACAACAGGAAACTCAATCCCCATTGGCACTCTAAAACCTATTTTCCAGGAATTCAATGAACTTGAAACTATTCCAGTACTAGATCCATTGGATAAAGAAGAGTGAGTATTAATTTCAACATCTGTAGAATGATAAATTAGGATTCCAATGCCAATATACGGAATAATGCCACTATCGGCGTGTCCTGATCCAAAGTGGAAAAGATAGTCAGCATTTACTCCAAATTCTCCGAAAAGGGGAAAATCTATTTCGCCGGCAAACGCAGCTATATCCGAGAGCCAATACTTGCCGCTTGCGCTGATAAAACCTCCATGGAAATCGCGGTACCCTGTGATACCTAGGGTCCCTCCAATTCCAAATCGTCGTAAATTCAACTTAGGTGATACAAGAGCCAGACCTTTACCACGTACTTGTCCGGCCTCCGCATAAGCACTGCTATTCGACGCCAATAACAAATTTATAAGTAAAAATAGTTTAGCCATTTTAAGAAGTATCTCATATTAATTTCAAAAAAACACCTGATCGAAAAGCAATTATAACTAATTAGCGGCGTAATCTGGAGATTGCGCCCGGTCGGAAAAACGACATAAAATCAAACAATAACATATAGATCGGACGGCTCGCATACTTGGTTGTTCTTGGTAATTTATGGTTATTTTTAGGTGGTGGTTTCCCAAAAGTTTCCCAAATTTATCGCTTATTGTGGATGAACTACCAAATAGTATGATTGTAAAATTCACTCACGCTTATCGCGCTTCGCTTACTCTGGCTACAGTTCTTCTATGCGTCTCGGGTTATGCTCCAACACGAGGTCAATCCCATCACGACCGGACAATTGCAGCATCCCAGAAATTTTGGAAAATGAAGCTCAAGGCGACATGAAATACCTGGAAAAATGCCGTGTAAAAAAAAACGTTGCAGAATATAATTCATATAACGAAACGAGTGAAGCTGAAGAGTTGGCTTGAGGTCGCCAAGGATTTCCAAAATACAGTGCAAATATGGTTCAAAAGGTTCGGATGGGAACGCTAGCATAGTAGGGACTAAAATGACCAAAAATGAAAAGAAGAAAATCAATCTGAAGATCCATTGCACAAAATGTGGTGGAGATGAGCGAAATCATCGAATTTTAGCTTCCCACGTAAATAAATGGGACGAAGACTTAGGAGGTGGATCAATTAATGGAAATGAAACTTATCAAATCTGTCAGTGCCTTGGATGCGATACTGTTAGATTTCGAGAAGTCACCTGGTGTTCTGAAGATTATGGTGGAGATGATAACACCGGAGAAATTGTAAAAATTTATCCTACGACACTCAAGGATGATCGGCCAGAGACGGACAATAGCCGTTATTTTCCGGAAAGGATTCGTATTATTTATTCAGAAACAGTTCAGGCACTCAATGTAGGAGCAAATATTCTCACTGGGGCTGGCTTGAGAGCTATCGTGGAAGCGATTTGCCAAAATCAAGAAGTTACAAAAGGATCACTCGAAAATAAAATTGATGAACTAAGACAACATAGTTTTCTGACTCAATCTCAAGTCGATCTCCTACATGAAGAACGATACATCGGAAACAAGGCTCTTCATGAAATCGAAGCTCCAAGAATATCGGACTTGAAAGATGGTCTGGATATTATTGAAGGCATGTTGACCACAATTTATGTACTTCCGGAGAAAGCAAAAAGGTTAAAGAAGGAACGTACTAAAAAAAATAAGCGTATTCTGCGGTAGTTAGGATTTGCCTTTCTAAGATGCTGAACTACTCCAAGTCCAAATTAAATTTATCATTTCGCATGTTTCATTTTCGCCTCCACTACATTGTTGATCTAAAGCAACTTTGTTCTTTTTAAAAAAGGAATTGCAGTCTTCAATTTCTTAGGGTTAGGTTCTCAGAACATTCTTGTTTTTAAAAAAAAGATTCAAGGGGAGATCCTTTATTTTCGAGTGTTCTCTTTTATTGGGCTCCAGATCCGCCCAGACCTAAGTATATTGGTGAGTTCAAGTAAAGCGAGCCCTTCCTGTTTTCCAGTATTGCCATGAGACGGCCCTCTACGTTGCTCCAGAAGCTTTTAATCTTGGTGTTTTGGTAAGGAGGTAAGCCAATGTCGTTTTTCCCAATGTCCGTCTCCGTAGATCCAATCCGTTGGCTAAACTTCCCCTGAAAACAGGCCGTCGGCTGGAAACGCAAATAAGGTGGCAGATTAAAATATTCGTAAAATACTATTATAGACTGTCGGATATTACGAAACAAAGGAAAGACTTCACCGGCTCTTCCATTCTGAGAGTTTCCGCCAGTGTTGCTAGTGACATTTCGGTCCATCTTCTTTCTTCGTAGCCTGCTCCCCCGGCTATTAGCCTTCGTTACCGCCCTGGTCGCTCCAAGGACGAGGCTTAAGGCCTTTCACGACTCGATCCGTTTCAAGATGGCTATCATAGTCTGCAACAGTCCACCTCGAAGGATTTAGGGTAACCTGTAAGGCATCGATCCAATTTAAATTCGCAGCGCTAATCAAATCTAGCAGGCGCATGTCCATTTCACTCATCTTGGGTTTAGTTGCTACCCATTGCATCCGATTCCATACAAAAGCGGCGAAATCAGCTAACTGCAATTGCAGTATAGAATCAGAGGATCCAAAGTGAATAAATCGTAAATAAGAAAGCGGACCTTCACCGAGCTGGTTACTAGTTCCGCTGGGGCGCAATCCTGCATCTACAAATATAGAGATGGGACAAAGATCAGGGCGAAGCTTAATGTGTTCGATTACCCGATAAAGAAGGAAATAAAGTGCACGCCCTGGGACGCTGTTCGGATCGAGTTCCGGATTCATATTATCTGGTATAGGAATTATTGGCTGCTCCTTCAAGGTGTCTGGACTCAGAGTTTGGACAAGTATTGGGTACTGGCAGGACTCAAATAACTTTGTTGCGAACTCAAAAAAAGCGTACACGTCTTCGCTAGATAGGTTTTTGACTTCGCCGTTGCGATTCCAGATGTCCACAAAATGGAGCTCTTTGAAGCCTGTCTTCTGTAGCACTTCGCCAATCAAATCATGCGCCTCTTGGGCCTGAGTCGCAGTCATACAGACAGCTATCCAAGTCTTTCTCTCGGGAT
>JBDSKY010000006.1:0-11440 GCA_039916675.1 Bdellovibrionia bacterium | reverse complement strand
TCATTAAGGGCTAACGACTAGAAGTTCACACCAATGCGGACCGAAGTCGCAAAAACAGGAGCTGTCGCATTATCAACGCCAGGAACATTCGAAAATGCATAAAAGCTCCCCGGGAAGAAGATTCCATTATCCCAGGAAAATTGGAAATAATCATCCCACTGAAAGGTAACTCCCATATCGGCTTCGACACCGAGAGAGGAACCTTGATCTTTGCCTGCCTTGTTGAGCTGAGAAGATCGCTGCCAATAATTGAAGTAATAAGGAGCGCTTGCAGAGGCCGTCTGAAGAGCACTTGCATATGCCAATCCCGGCCTCAAAGTCCACTTGTCCCATGGCTTCAACGGTACGGTAACAGCCAAATATGCGGCATTCACAATTGGATTATCATACGGTGAGCTTAGCTGATCTGCGCCTATATTTACGTTATTGCGCGTCTGAACCTTCCCCAAGTTTGCCAATTGGTAATTGAACATGATCATCCCCAAATGGTAGTTGGGATTAAAATAAAAGGCATTGTATGCCCCTAGGCCATTTGCATCTGCGTTACTTTGCCCTGGAGCGTAACCCGCTTTTAAGACCACTTCAACCGTGTCACTTGGCTTCCACTCAGCTTCTCCGGCCAATGCAAAGGTATTGATCTGAGAGCCGCCCAAAGATCCACTCATTAGAGGAACTTCACCCATTAAAACTAATTTATCGAACTTCTTTTTAGCATAGAAGTCATAAGTCAGCAGATTTGTTCCCCCGACAGCACCTGGAGTCATACCAGGCACTAAGAGCCCAGAACCAGGATTCTGACTTGGGCCGGCCAACCGTTTCATCAAGTTCACACCGGCTTCAAATTCATCGTCGGTGTTCTCAAACTTGAGAATTACCGAGTAATCAACCACTCCTCCAGATCCTAAACCTTGATTACAAGCCGTCCCGGGACCTCCGGTAACAAGGCAAGCGCCGCCCACAGTGTTTCCAGTTGAACTCAAAATGATACTGGGAATAAAGGAAAACGAGCCAAACTTGGCAATCCACCGAATCGCATCTCCGGTAGACATGTAGCGATCCCAGATATCATCACCGCTATCCCAAACTATGCCCAATCCCCAATTTAAGGGGACCCGACCTACTTGGACAGTTCCAACGTCAGTTAGGAATTCACCCCAAAATCGTTGAGCCGTAATGCTTGAACCCCGGGACTGACTTGAATAATATTGATGTTGATCGCTGGTATAAGGGACTGCATTTCCAAACATTCCGAAAATGGGGTCACCAAACCACAGCTCTGACTTAATATAAATATTGTCGTTAACGACTAACTTCGGACGAAGCCGCAAGAATAAACTTTGAAAGCTGGCGTCGTTCGCCCCTCCGCCAGGGATGTAGTACCCTCCAGCAGCGCTTCGAACAGGATCAGCAGACACCGTAGAAGCATCCATGGAATAGTTATGAATAAAATTATACTCAGACCAAAACTGGCCGGACCAATCCAATTCTAGGGCTGAGGCGATCCCAGGGCTCAATAAACTACCCAAAACTCCAAAAATCCCTATAAACAATGACTTTTTAAGAACTGATGCCGGCTTTTTCAATTGATGCTCCTCTTTATAGTGCTCTATTGTGTTAGCTGCGCTTGAACATTCAGTCAAGGTGTGTCAGGTTTTATTTGAACCTTGATCACCCAGTCAAGGACTAAGGAGATCATTTTGGGAAAGAAGGAGTTACTAAAAAGCTCTCGCGCAGTGCGTCTAATCTACTTTAGCATAGGTTTGGCAGCAGGTACTGCTTTTGTGGTTTATTTAGGCTCTCTTTATAACCAACTCACCTTAGCTTTTTCCCAAGAAGAGCAATTCGTCCCCACCCGAATCTATTCAGATGTTTCCCAAATTCTAGTAAGCCAACCCAGAGCTTACATTGAAAGGAAACTGAAATCCCTGGGTTACAATTACAAGAGCAATCCGGATTCGATTCAGTTTACATTACACCCGGTAAATTACCCTCCCTATTTAATTCCTGAGGGTAACCCCATGCTGGATCTAGTCGATGTATCTGGCCCCCCCGGGTCTCCCAATGCGAAAGAAAAGCCTATTACCTTGCAATTCGAAAGCAAGGGTCATACCTCACCCCTCCAATCCATTGAGATTGCATCACACCAATTGACTGATATTTATTTGGAACCCGAGCAAATTGCTACCCTGTCTCGTGGTGGAGAAGTGAAAAAGGAAATAAGAAGCTCTCTCAAGTTTAGCGAAATTCCTGCTCCTGTTTGGAAAGCAATCATCGCTGTAGAGGATCAGCACTTTTTGGAACACAAAGGACTCGATCCCCGGGGCATTGCTCGCGCCTTTTGGGTCAACCTAAAAACTTTTTCCTTAGCCCAAGGTGGCAGTACGATCACACAGCAGCTTGTAAAAAATTTGATGGCTCGTCACACTAAAAATCTCTTCCGAAAATTAAACGAATTAGTCTTGGCCGTCTTACTAGAACTTCGATTCGATAAAGAGGAGATTCTTGAACGATACCTCAATGAAGTCTACCTAGGCCAGGTGGGAAGCTTGGAAATTCATGGAGTAGCCGAGGGAGCTCAATATTTCTTTGGGAAAAATATAGAAGACCTCAATCTAGCTGAAATCACCCTGATGGCGGGCTTGATTCGTGGCCCTGGGTATTACTCGCCTTATCGTTATCATAAACGAGCAATAGAGCGACAACGTCTTGTGCTTAGGAAGATGGTTGAGACGGGTCAGATTGCCGAGGCAGAAGCTAAGGCGGCTGCCTCAATGCCAATTCAATTAGCTCCCCCTCAAAACTCAGCAACCAAAGCTCCTTATTTTTCGGACTATGTAAAAGCCGAAATCCTTCGCCTCTTGAAAGACAAGATGAACGAACAGGAAGTCGTTAGTGCGGGATTTCATGTTTACACCACTCTGAATACCGACATCAACGAGCACGCCCAGCGCGCGGTATCTGAAGGAATTACCCAACTTGAAGGTCGCTTAAAATTGCTTCCCGAAGAACGACTTGAAGGGGCGCTTGCGACGGTTGAACAAAAAACAGGATATGTGCGTGCCCTCGTAGGAGGAAGAAACTACTCCCAAAGCAATTTTAATCGAATCCTAAATATGAAGCGCCAAGTGGGCTCTACTTTTAAACCAGTAGTTTACCTCACTGCCTTTCAGCAGAAACAAGACGCCCAAGGAATTCCGTACGGTCCAGGATATCCAATCGAAGACCGACCCTGGACACTTAACTATGACAGAGGAAATCAGAGCTGGTCACCCAGCAATTACGAAAAAGGATTCAGGGGTTGGATTACATTAAAAACTGCACTTATCAACTCGGTCAATGTAGCTGCCTCAAAGCTAGGATATGCCGTGGGAATAGATAAAGTGATACAAACAGCGCGAGCACTAGGAGTAGAATCTTATCTACCGAACGTCCCTTCACTATCCCTCGGTGTAGCCGAACTATCGCCGATAGAGTTATTGCGTCTCTACTCAACTTTAGGCAACCGAGGACTCCAGAACGAGTTGACCGTAGTTCGGGGAATTACCCAAGGCAACGGCCAAGGGTACGCTAGGTTTACAAACTATCCCAAGCAAGTAGCCGATACAGCCTCCGTGGATCTCTTAACTGATGTTTTACAAGGCGTCTTTACAGAAGGCACAGCTCGAAAGGCGGGAAAAATGGGATTTGTCCAGCCCGCCGCCGGAAAAACAGGAACCACCAACAACCACCGTGATGCCTGGTTCGCAGGATATACACCTCAGCTCACGGCAGTAGTGTGGGTCGGCTTAGATCAGTCAACGACAGGGAAAAAGAAATCGAAAGTCAGCCTTACGGGTGCCAGCGGCGCTCTCCCAATCTGGGTTTCTTTTATGAAGGCGGCTCTAGCTAATACGCAGCCCACACCTTTTCCTCAAAGCCCTTTACTGGTCTCTCTTCCTATCGATACGCATACAGGAAAAGCTGCAAAAGACGATTGTCCCAAGTCACAGGTCAGTATCGAAAAATACATTCAAGAAAACGAACCTCACGATAAAACCTGTGAGCCAAACTGGCCCATATCTGCTCCGGCTGTAGTCCAGGACTAATTATAAGTGAGGCTCTTGTAAAGGCTGGTAATTCATGCGGCCTGCCGAATGAGTCGGCGTACCCCTGTATAGTCCATTATTCCAATCCCAATCCTTTCGGCATGCTGGGTTGAGACAGGTCATATGATTACACCCGCCAGCCTTTTCCGTAATTACACCGCAGTAATAACAAGGGCGAAACCTTCCCGCCGGACGCGCACCTGATTGCAAGAGGCTCTGCATTTCTTGTCGCGACAAATTATATATTGCGCAGTCTCCAGGATGATTTTCAGCACATTTTAGACATTGCGGTTTTTCACATAAACAACAGTAAAAGTGGCTTGACTCTTTCTTAGATAGTATTTTTCCATTAATACAATCTGAAGTGGGACAAAACTTCCATTCAGGAGAAAAAGCCAGTCGAAGGGTCAGCTGGCGATCAGAGAATGCTGAAATTTCTGATTCCGAGAGGCCAGCCCTTCTTAAAAAATCCAAAGTAATTCTACCACCGCAGCCAAGTGGGCATAGAGGGATTTCTATTCCTGCATTCCCCATTGCGTTATTTGCAATTGCGCTCCCACATTCAGGATGGAATTGGCAGTCACAATCTGCTGGCCCAAATCCAGGACCCAAACAGTCTTTAAAATCCATAAGACAAATTGAGCAAGCTGAGGGAGATTCGAGAATTTCAGTATGACTTGTAACAGCTGCTTTTTTTAAATCTTTTTCTAGATCTCGCTCCACGTCAAAGCGGTCCGCAAGATCCTCCAACTCCCGATGTCTCAATTCTTGAATTCGAGAGGTTAGTTCTCCGAGCGCAGCTGAATTTATAAGTAACTTCTTCTTCATTTGCTTCAAACGCCAGGCAGTTTCCGATTTTTTAATATCTTGGATTACAGCAGGAACCTGACTTGCCAATAGAGTCCAGCCAGGATTTAAGATGTCAGGATTATACTCAAGAAAAAAGAAGATTTCCTGTTCTGGCAAGGGACCCGAGTCCCAATGACGAATCAATTCATTCAATAATTTGGAGAATTTTGCGCTATGTGCAAGCTCACCGACTGAGTTCCCCGACAAATCCCTAGGATAGAGGCTGGCCCCAGCCTGATAGAGAGTTAAAGCAGTTTCCAGGTTTTTATTTAAAACTGCGACCATAAGCGGAGTCCGCTTCAGTCGATTCACAGACTCTAAATCTAAACCACGCTCAAGAAGCTGGTGAATAATTTCCGCATTACCGGAGGCCGCAGCAAAGTGGAGCAGGCTATTTTGGTCCCGGTCTCTATAGTCAGGATCAGCAAGATCCGTTACCTTTCTAAAGATTACCTGATTTTTAGAAGCGATGGCATGTTGGATGACTGACCTTCCACCCAGATCTTCTGCATCCAGCTTAGCTCCAGACTGAATTAGAAGCGCCACCATTTCAGGATCGGAGTTATTGATTGCTCTGAGGAGAGAGGTGTTTCCATAGAAGTCTGTAGTTTCTAACTCAGCCCCTTTTTGAATCAATAGGAGCGCTAAATCATGATAGCCAAGGGAGGCAGCTCGAATCAAAGGAGCGTGCCCATTCTTATCTTTTTCGTTGAGATCAAATTCTTTTTTGAAAAAAGATTTTTTACCTACCGAATCTTCAACAATTTTTATGGCTTTAGCCGGATTTCCCTTATCAATTGCTCGATGTAAAGGAGAGGACGCAAATCCCGATCCAGCACAAAAGAGGAAAACTATTGGAGCTATCTTATACTTGGACATCAGAATAAATGATCCCTAACTGCTCTCTGATCATTTTGTAGCTCCGTCCTGGAAGGGGTAATACTCGAAGTGATTGAATTGCTACCCCATTCTCACGATCTGAGGCCATTAGTCCACCCGCTTGAACTTCAAAAAGGTTCAGCTTACTGTCGCTTCCTACTGAATTCTGTACTCCACCTATAACTATCATGCCCCCTTCTCCTATCTCTTCCCCCTTTACCCTTCCACTCATCACACTTCCTGTGTGATAGGTCAGGCCGACAGAAGGTCCGAACTGCGCAAAGAATCCCCGTTCTAAAAATTCCAGTATAAGGAATCGCTTCCCAAAACTATTAATAAGCTTTCCAAAGCCCAGTCCCAGTTCACCTGCCGCAAATATTCCAACGCCGGCCTTGCATCCCACTGACTTAACTTGATCTAAATGCAGGACAAATCGGTTTCTTAGCAGTCCCAAGACAAACTCACTCACATTCTGCTCACGCAACTCATCTATCGTTTGCTGGGTCTGTTCCTGGTTCAATTTAAGCTTTTTTACTCTGTAAAAACCTTTCTTCAGTCCTTGAACTTCGATTTGCAATGCTAATAATCTCTGCCATCTTTGTGCATCGCCTGGCTCGGAATAATCCTGGGTAATGGAAACAAACTCCTGCAGCTTTTTTCCGCCTAAATAGAGCGTGGCTTTTCCTCGCCGGAGTTCTAAGAGCGAGAGAACTTCCTCTAGTGCAGAATTAATTTTTTCCTTGTCGAGTTTAATCGCGATTTGTCTTCGCTTCAGTTCGGCAGCTTTTTGTTTTCGTTCATTTGAAACTCCATAGGCTTCTTCAACCATCTCAGCTGTTCTTAAGTCTACTCCTCGAATTACCTGGAGGATCTCTTCAACAGAGGGCGGATAATTCGGGAGGTCTGTGCCTGTGACTGTACCTATTTCGTTAGCCGGTGTCTGGTTGCTATTTTCTATAACAGCGGTTTCATTATCGGTTTCTGTGATTTCAATGGCCTCACCACCGGTCTCGCTAACTGCTTCGGCACAGCGGACATTCGATAAAATAAGCCCTATTGATAAAAAAATTCGACAGAATATTTGATTTAATCGCATACATCGCTCCAACGTTACGTTTCCCGGAAAGCTAGTAGTTAACGCAGTGCGACATAATTGTCAAGAAAATCCATGCTCTTGGCCTCTAGGGGCCCTAATTGGAATTTACACCAATTCCATTTAACCAAGCAGGAGTCGGCAACACCAATTTCCTCGCCTTTAGATCAAAAAGACCAAACCGAAACTCGGCAGAACAATAGTTCTGCCCATCTGCATCTACTATTTTTTGAACAATCGTGGCTAACATCTTATCGTAAGCTTTTAAGGTTGTCTCAATAACCACTTTTTTACGAAGCTTTAATTCCTTGTGAAAACGGAGATTAACCTCCAATATGACGGGTCCGAGGCCACATTCCAGAATGTAATCCAACCCATAACCATTTCCTGTAATTAAGTCCCAGCGAGCCTCTTCAAAGATTTGTAAATAGGCGGCATTATTAACATGTCCGAAGGTATCTAAATGGGATTCAAGAATCGTCAATGGGTAGCAGTGTTTTTTTGTTTCCATATAATCATAGCTTTATATCAATTTCGCTTCTCTGACCAGTAGCAGCCTGAAGCTTCGCGGCGTCTAATTGGAGCGTTTGTCGACTTCGATCCAACTGCCTCTTTGAATCTTGGTGAGTATTAATAGCTTGCAGGACATCTAGATTGGTCACTAGTCCATTTCTATAAAACTTTGTCTCTGTCTCATAATTTTTCTTAGCAATATCAACCAACTCAGAAAGCTTCCCGAATTGTTTTAAATCTGCTGTATAAGCATCGTAAAAAACTCGGACTTCTTGTTCTGCAGTTCTTCGTGTTTGTGAAAGTATCAGGCTGTACTGATGCGCTATCGATTCCGCTTGTCTCACTTGCGATTGCACCATACCTCCTTGAAAAATAGGCATAGTTAATCCAATTTGTACGTCCCAGTTCACCGAACTCAGAGCCCCTGGCCGGGTTAAATAATAATTTCCAGAGAGGTCCACCGCAGGTAAATGCCCACCTCTTGCCATCGGAATATTCTCTTCATAGGCTTGAACATTGGCTTTAGCCGCCTGAACATCAGGCCTGTCCTCAATTTTTGCTAAATAAAACTCTATTCCACTTGGATTTGAAATTATGTTTTTATCCTCGATCAACAAACCCGTCTCACGGTTCCAACCCGTGAGGTAAGCTAAAATATCCTTCGCCGACTCTAGTTGCCCTTTAGTACTTTCTAAAAGGGCTTCTAGAGACGCAACATTAGATCGAAATGTGAGTAAATCCGTCAGCTGTGATCTGCCAATTTTTAGAAATGTTTGAAGTTCCTTTAACCGTCTTTGATTAATTTCAATTTCGGCTTCATAGTTCTTCTTATCCTCCTGTGCCGTTAAAACATTGAAATAAGCTTGAGATACATCATAAAAAAGTTGTCGAGCCACATTCCTTACATTAAAACTCTGGGCTCCTTCTAAAGCCTTCCGTTGTCGCAAGGCTGCAAAATCTCGAAATCCTCGAAAGAGAGGCTGAGTCGCGGAGAACCTAACCGTAGTTTGTTCCGGAGGGGATACGGCACTTCCGGTCGCGTTATTGGGCCTAGGTTGCGTAAGGAAACTAGCCACACCATTCACAGTCGGGAACATTGCAGCCTTTGCTTGTGTTTCCTGTTCTTGGGTTTGGCTGAGAAGTTCCTGTTGTATTGCTAAAGTATCGCTTCGTGCGACGGCGGCTAGATATGCATCTTTCAAATTTTTGGTGGGAGAACTCACGACTTTGACAGGGGGCTCCAATGCAAAGCAAACTCCAGCCAACAAACTTCCTAGAACAAAGACGAAACCAAAACGTAACTGTCCAGATTCCATTATTTTAATATAAGCTTTTTTTGAAAAATAATCAAAATAGGTCAAAATAAATCCCTGTACATCGAGTCAAAAATACAATATTTCAACGGCTGATTGCTGGATCCAGGCATCAAGTGAATTAACTACAAAATAAAGGGGAAGCGGCTGGTCTTCGGCTCTTCAGCGATGATTTTGCCGCGAATATACTATGAAGAAATTACTATCTGTTCTGATCTTGTCCTTAGCTGCCTCTACAGCTTTTGCTGAAGAAAAAGGAAATATCACTGTTAATGTAATGAACGCTGTTAAAATGGCTTCTGTTAAAGTGAACGGCTCTGCAGCAGCATCGCTCTATAAGCTTTTAGATGTGAGTGAAGTACAGTCTAAAACTCGTCCTGGCGCCATGATGAAAGAAGGAAACAACATCACCTGCTATATGTGGCATGCCGTTGTCGGGAACGGTATGATCTCCCCAGTAGTCCAAATGTACGACTGCTCACTCATTGTTACTTCAGATGGCAGCATCGAAAGCGACAAAGAAGTGGGCTTGGACGGATAAATTTAGCAGAGATAAAATCTACTAATAGGAAAGTATGGGTGCTCCGCTCCTCTGGATTAATATCCATTAACAGGAGAAGGAGCTATCCATACTTTCTTAACTAGTCGCCCTTGTAAGTAATTTAAAGTTCGGACAAGATAAAAAATCTATGAAAGCGTTTGGGCCAGGAAAAGTTAAACTAGAACGGGCCCTTTCAAAGCTGGGAATTGCTTCCCGCGTCGTAGCCCGCGAATGGATTTTAGCGGGCAAAGTCCAAGTCAATGGAGCGGTTCAACGCAACCCCGACTTTGCAGTTAACCCTGAACGCACAATCATTGCCGTCGATGGGCAGCGAGTTCAAAAAGCCCAGACTCGAACCTTCCTCCTCTATAAGCCTAAAGGTACAGTGACCACCCATTCAGACGAAAAGGGACGGAAGACAGTATTCACTTTGCTCCAAGAACTGGATATTCATCTAATTGCAGTGGGACGCCTCGATTGGGCAACTTCCGGATTACTTCTTCTTACAAACGACACGCGACTAGCGGATTGGCTCACCGATCCCTCAAACGGCATTCAGAGAACTTATCTCGTGACCGTTCGAGGAGAAGCTACAGAAGTGAAGCTCGAACTCCTTCGCGGTGGGATCAAAAACCAAGGGGAGTCGCTGCGTGCGCAAGATATTTTTTTAAGGAAAGCCAGTGGGAGGGAATCTCACTTAACCGTCAATCTTACAGAAGGTAAAAACCGAGAAATTCGCAGGATGTTTGCCTCCATCGGGCATGAGGTAACTCGCCTCAAGCGTGTATCTTATGGAAAGCTGGAATTAGGTGAACTTCGACCTGGAGAATACCGAGAACTTTCAAAAGAAGAGCTTCTCCAAGCTTTTCCTGGAATTCCTGTAGTGGCTCAACGAGCTCGATCTATCTAAAAATAATTTGCTGGAACTTGCAAAATTCTTGGTTTCAACCACTCGACTCGTTCTCCATTATTGATCACTAAACCGTATGGAAGATTATGCTCTTTTATGAAAGTTTCAAGAGCACTTAGCCTCTTGGGTTCAGTAATAGTTCCAAACTTGATCTCAATGGGAAGCAACCCAAAGTCTCCCTCAAGAATCAGGTCGATTTCCGCATGATTGTGAGTTCGATAATAAAAACTTTTTATGGAAATGAGGCGTTGCGCGAAACCGCTCAGAAGTTGTTCAATAATAAATGATTCCCAAATATTACCAATTTGAGGGTGCTTTGAAAGACTCGAAGTACTTCTATTCTTAAGAAAGAAATTAAGAAGCCCACTGTCACGGAGATGACCTTTTGGCATTTTCGAAACCCGTTTCGTGACATTACGATCGAAAGATTCCAAATTTCTCCAAAGAAAAGTTCCCTCGGCAATCCTTAGATAGGATTTTATAGTGGGCTGAGACACTTCAATTGTTCGTGCGAAATTGGAAGCGTTTAAAATTTGACCGGATGAATATGACAACAACTGAATAAATCTTTGATACGTGGTGGCCTGAATGCCAGGAAAGAGTTCTCTTACATCCCTCTTTATATAAGTTTCAAAATAATTCTCCATCCATAGAGCTACGAATTTAGAATCATTTCTTTTTATCACAGGTTCCGGATAGGCCCCAATGAGGCAGCTCTCCAGTAGTTCTTCAAGAGTATATCGACGCTGCAGCTTCAAAAAACCAGTTGGATCTCCTGATTCAACAGTATTAAAGAAAGGTGATGGAGAACGCTTAAAAAATTCCTCAAGGTTAAATCCAGAAACTTGAACGATGGCGATTCGACCGGCGAGTGTTTCACTGATTTGACGAGTCAACTCAGGAGAACTTGAACCGCTCAAGAGAAATTGCCCTGATCGTGATCGATCTTTGTCAATCGCCACTCTCAGAGCTGAAAATAAAGTCGGTACTAACTGCGCTTCATCGATCACAAGGGTCTCATTGGGATGGATAGCTTGTTGGGTTTCCAAGAAAAAATCAGGATCAGAGGAAACCTGGTAAAAATCGGTTTGCTTCTCCAGATCAAAAAAAGGAGCTTCGGGCTTCACAGACTTTAGTAGAGTCGTCTTGCCAACTTGTCGAGCTCCCAAAAGCACCACACAAGGGAAGTTATTAAGCAAGTAAGTGATTGAATTTAAATACGTTATTCTCCTTTCAGACATTTCTAAAGTATAGGTT
>JBDSKY010000005.1:0-2646 GCA_039916675.1 Bdellovibrionia bacterium | reverse complement strand
ACGCATCTATAGCATTCATCTTCTGCAACCAAGCCACAGACTGTTCGGTCAGATGTTTCTTGCCGGTCCCCCTTAATTCTGCCTGATATTTTGAATCTACCTTCCATCCCGATTCGTCAAATCCATGAGTAAAAAAGTCCTTAATCCTATCGACAATACAGGACTTTAAGTGTTCATACGAAGCAATATACAACGAAAAAAAGATCAGTCTTGACTTTAAGGCCCTTGGATCAAGGAGGTTTTCCCATTCCTTCTCTGCGTTACTTTGCTCATGATTTTTCACTATCGTCTCCCTGCTTCACTGGTACCGCGGAACTACCTACCTTTGTCTCTACATAGGTATCCATCAAAAATGTTAGAAGAGTAGATGCAGCACCAACGACGAGTCGAGCGTGTCTCGGCTTAAGAGAAGAGGAGCGAGCATGTTTTCCATGCCCCGTACCGTACCAATTGCGAAGTTCGGCCATACCAATTGCAATCGCGGCTATATTGTTCAAAAGAATTTTAATAGTACTTGCCGCCTTAGCCGATTCAGCAATGCTATCTGGGACCAATTGAAGCTCTTTCAGAGTCAATTTGACGAGCTTTGGAAAGTCCTCGCCTTTAGAAAAATTTGCCTTCCGCTCCAATAGAATACTCTTACAAATTGTTTCAACGAGTTCTTTTGAGGTACCAATGGCAAGTTCAGGATCTAATTCTACTGAGGACTCCAGACGGGAAATTTGCTGAGATATGTAACTGGAATTCAGTATCTCCGAGGCTTCTTTTGCACGTTTAATAGAGGCCTTCGTGGCAGAACCATTCAATTGTGCAAAAAATATTGCTCTGCCACTTATTTTCTTTTGCTCTGAAATTTTCCAATTATCTTCGGCTAACCAATCATTAAAAATTCCTACCATCTTTTCTGTCTCATCCACGTCTGGCCTAACAAGTGGATGAATCATCTCACAGAGAAACCGTAGAAATTCTTCATCCCCACACTTCATCAGATTGAATCGTTCGTCCGAAAATACCCAATATCCTTCGTAGTCGCTATTATTAATGCAATGCTGCCAAATATCGCCTGCCGCATCATCATAGCGACCGTCATAAGAGGGCAACGACTTTAAGTTATAAATTCTGGAAAGAAAATCGACGTCATTGAGACGGCCATTCCAACAAACTTTCTCCATTTCCAACGAATCTATAATATTTCGTCGCGTAATTTCGGAGATCATAACTGAAGTCACTATTGCGATACCTTAAATGGAACTGTGTAGGTAGCCACAAACTCGCTTTCATTGAATTTAAAGTGTCGCAATAGCTCGGCGATCCTACTTGCATCAGCCATAACAGTTGGCGAAGCCGCCACGGCTATAGCGTACTCGTGAAGAGCCAATTTGAGTTTTGCAAGTTTTTCACGAGTTAAAATTCTAGTTTCGGAGGATGGAGAAGCGGCCCTTTCAAAGGTATTCACCGGATGAACCATAATCGGAATTGCTGTACATGATGAATCATAAATCGTCCTAAACCAATTTAAGGAGCCTCCCAGCTGATTGCAATCGTGTTTATTTATGCTATTCACTACCACACCGTTTTTACATTCGATAACCAAGTATCGAAGGCGGCCAAGTGCCCACAGTACATCTGGGCCCTTTCCATTGTCATCCTCAGGTCTTTGTGCATTAAAACCAAGAAAAAATCCCAGCTTCATGAAAACTGCCTCAAATGCACTAGCTGTCTCTGGCAAAAAAAATAACTCTTCTAACAATGAATTTACGCCTACAACTAAATTATTAGGTCCAGAATATAGTTGTCGATAGTATTTTGCAGCTGTACCTCCCTGATCTGCTATAGAGTCAGTTAATTTGACATAGGCGATGCCCTCAATAGGTCGGACCACTTGCCTATTTATATTCGCCGCCGATAGCAATATTTTCTGTGCTTCTACGGGATCAATGTGATGCATATATTCAGCAGCCTGAAATTTGAGCCAACCCCGCATTCTCGGCTGACTTTCTTGATTTGCTACTTCCTCCATCAACTTAACCGATCGACCAAATTGTCTTGTTCTGGCTAGATCAAAAGCTTGACGTTGGTTCTTAGCAACCAAAGTAACATTACCTCCACATTGGGGCTTAACATCCAAGAGAGCCCCCTTGCTTGCAGAAACCCAACTGGTATTTCTATTCAGACAATAGTCTACGACCTCTACCAAAGCGGAAATCGGCTTATCCTGTAACTGTTCTGCCATTTTTCGAGACAATGTGAGTTGCGCTTGCGTTGCGGGGGTAAAGCTCTGAAAACCAGTCAAATTATGTATCCGATTTGTCAGGCGGCCACCCATTAGAATGACCACGCAGTAATCTTCATTGGAACGCACCCCTCGCCCCATTCCTTGCTCAATTCTCTGAATTTGTTTCCTAATACTTACTTCGGACTCGCTAAGTGCTGCTTGCTCAACCCGCTCAAGTAATCCTTGCACCTCAGGTAGACCATCAATTACGAGAATTCGACAAGCATCATTTGGTAGATCAATTCCATCATATTTATTTACCAAAACGGTAAGACCTACGTGACCACGCTTTAATTGTTCGACCCCATCACTCAGATTACTGGCTGTCAGTGTCTGGCCTGCTACATCTTCCCAAAAAGTCGCACGCTTTT
>JBDSKY010000004.1:0-5060 GCA_039916675.1 Bdellovibrionia bacterium | reverse complement strand
TCATTCTGCACCAGCGTAGCTGAGTGTCGAGACGCTCACGTCTGACCGTCCCGATGAGTCGTTCAATGAAAGGGTGTGATCTCGGTACCTCTGGAACGGTCTTGATCTCATCAATTTCAAGGACACTTAGATTTGCTTTCCATTGCAGATATTGAAAGAGTGGGTCGTGGTCAGTGCTGAGATGTTTTGGTACTAGATCACTGGGGCGAATGAAAGCAAACATCCTGCAGATTGCTGGGCCATCGAGATTACCGGCATGAACGGCCACACCAATCATTCGTCTCGTGTAGTGATCCATTACGATCATAACCCAATGCGTTTTAAGGAGTATTGATTCACAACGGAAAAGATCCATTGACCAAGGTCGTCTTTCGCTTTTCCAATTTGAGATAACCAAGATTGACAGCTGCTTCCTGAGGGAAAGGGGAAATGTTGCCTTAAAATTCGTCTGACCAGGTTTTCGTTAATAGTCCGGTCAGTGAGTTTAGACGCGAGCAAAGCTATCCGGGGACAGCCGTATTTTGGATTCTTTTGTTTGATTTCAATGATGAGCTTTATTAGCTCTGGACTTGGTCCCTTTGGTCCTGGTTTCCTATTCTTGTTTGAAAAAAGCATTGAATATTTTCGTTCTACGAGTGCTTTGTGAATGCGCAAAAGAGTTGAATGAGCGATTACTATCGATAGCCTTGGCAACCGCGTTGACTTGATAAACGGAACGGTTATAGCAAAAACAATCCGATTCAGAGTTGTAAGATTAGGTGCTCGACTCTGTTTCCGTTTAACCAGTAGAAGCTGTTGTCTAAGTAAAATGCACTCTGCCATGAGCGAACTTTTACCGTTTGGCCGAAATAGCTGAAATCCGAGCTTAAAAATGTCCAAAATGAGAGTTAGAATTGCGACCATTTTGGCCTTTTACGAGAAACGCGTAGTGTATTCAAGAGTTCAGAATTACGGGCCTTTAGGTTTTCTTACGAATTTGGAGAGCCACAGGCTTTTATTACAGGTAATGATACCTAGGGTTGAACCAAGGAGCCTCCTACTGTCAATCATTAGTTAGCGCTTTTCAGAACAAAAACTTCTTGACCACAGACATCACCCACACGCTCATGAATCTTCAATCCATACTTCTCAACAAGCTCTTGAAAATAATCTGGTGCAATATCAACTTTTCCTTCGATTCCCGAATAACGCATGCCAGGTAAAGGCCAAATATGAATGCTTATTACAGCAATTCCAGAGGCAACATTTAAGACACGCTTAATTTCAGATAGATAGCGGCAGGTATCTGGCTCTAAAATATGGGTAAACAATGATGCAGCAAAACAGAGGTCAATAGAATTGTCTGCTGCCGGAAATCTAAACTCTGAAGACTTAATTTTTCCACTAGGATTATATTCTTTTGAAAATAAGTCGAAGCATAAAAACTTAAATCTTCCCTGCGTATTTGGCGTAATAAAATTTTTGCACCAATCAATATTCTCCTGCATTACATCAAAGCCGATATATTCTTTAATCTTTGAATTATGAGTAAGAATTCTAGCGATTCTGCCGCAACCACATCCGATATCAAGAACAGTTGAGTTAGAAGGCAAAAATCGATTGATTACTTGCGCCCATGCGTCTGCCACTACAAAGAAACTTTCAACATTGGGAGCTCCGATACTGAACATCAAAGAACGAGGTGGCAATGGAATAACGTAATTCCAATTGGGGTAGTTACTAAAAGTCTTTGACCCATCACCTGACTTTAAAAGAATCCAAGATTGGGGCTTGCTTTCATAATTATTGATCCCAAGTTTTTTAAAAATAGACAACATTTTTGATTTTGTGCGCAATACAGCAACATCAAAACCGTGATCCTTAGAAATTTGGCGAAAAAGAGAAATCTCACGCAACATTAATTTTATCCTCGGATAACAACATCAATAGTGATGCGACTTTTGAATTTAGCTTAAGCATCGTGAATAACATATTTTTAAAAAATATCCCCCGATTTCAAACATACGACTAATTATTCCTGATGTAAGACGTGTTTACTAACAGTGTTATACTAAGAGATCCGACTTCGTCATCGTCTGGCATGGGTGTCTAGCTATGGCACGCTGCAACATTTGGAGGAGCGCTTACAAAACACAAATATCTTTAAAATAAATAATGGAATTATTTTAGGGGTCCTCCTTGATCCTAATGCTTCCGGACTAACCACGAGACAAAGTCTATCGTTAATTTTGCTAGTGTTTTTACTGGTGTGTTTTTGTCTAATATTTTTTCATAATTAGCCGATAGCTTCTAAGAGGAGAAACCTATGAAGCTACAAGCTTTTCATATTGCCTGTGTTGAATTTTGTTTAATTTTTTTATATGTAATCGCTATAGGTCCACTTGCTTATGCGGTAACCGATGAGCAATTTGAGACGCTGGAGCACAACTTTCTTCAGCTTAAAGCCGAAATGGGTGTCGTGAGCCAAGCTTCCTACGAGCTTCCAATAGGTACCATTGTCGCGTGGAGCGGGGGTGACGATACCTTTCCTCCTGATGGTTATTTGGTGTGCAATGGACAATGGGTAAAAGCTACAGGATTCCCGGCTTTACAAAAAAAGGTAAGTCGAGCATTTACCGATTCTACTCTGGCAGCTACAAGGCCAGGCGAATTTCAATTGCCTGACTTTAGAGGTCGAACTCTTGTAGGAGTTGCTAGTGAAGGTTGCAAACCACTAGGTACTAAATTTGGTAGTGAAACCCATACCCTCACCACCGACGAGATTCCTAGTCACAAGCATAACGTGAGAGATGACGGCCATATTCACGAAGCAAAAGATGAAGGTCATACTCATGAAGACGCTGGGCATGCCCACGGAGGAGCAAGTGTTACTACCGGGCCACGTGATCAGGCCGAATGGAAGAGTGGTTTTGGTCGTGGAGACGCCTTTGGGGAACAAGGTGTAAGTCGTGGCGGTGGCGTCTATTCTAGTAAAGCAGACATCCAGTCGAGTAAGGCCGTTATTACAGTGGGGTCTAGCGCAGCAGCAATAAAAGAGGACTCTGTTGGAGGTGGAAAAGCCCACAATATCTGCCAACCCTCAATTTCGATAAATTACCTAATTAAGGCTAAATAGTAGGTATTTGATCATGAAAACTAGAAATAGAAGTGGAGTGGAAAGGGCAGTATGGATCTTAATGTTTCTGTTTACTCTCGTTATAAGGGGTTCTGATGCGCAGGCAAACCCAGTATTTCCTTGGCCCTCTTGGACGGACTCTCATTATCCGCTTATCGAATCCTTTGCTCCTGGTATGTCTGCAGGATTTGCGGGACATTCTAAGGAAGTAGTATTACCTAAGGGCAAAGGAGATCGAAATAGTTATGAGCTCATCAGTTTAGGGAATAGTTGGCATGAGTCTGCTTCCTGTTTGAAAAGCCCCAGAAGTTCTGGATTTATCCATTCAGATATATTTAAGTATCAAGATCAGAATGAGCCAGCGCGACTTGCTTTCCCAATTCATGCCCACTTGCGATATCCGACTGAGGAAGGCCAAGTAAATGCTCTTTCATTGCCAGTATTTAAAACCTATATACTTGAAGTGAATACTGACACGCGAGCGAATATGAGGCTCTATAATAGGGTCTTTCAAGATCAAGTTTCTCTTGGCAGCTGCACAGACGAGCATCCGAAAGCATTTTTTTCCGCATTAGTTGAATCATTGACCCATAAAGACTCAAAATTGATTTCGGTCGATGATGTTTGTCTAACTAAATCCTTCCTTTTAGAGAAAGACAAAACATATGAAGTTCGCGTCGAATGGTCAGGTACACAACTTTGCGGCGAGATTTCAGGGAAGGACGAAGAGACAACTTTATCCATTGGCGATCAATTTAGAATATTGGCTGATCCGGATAGTGCTGCTCCAAATCATAATCTAGGGGTTTTTCACGAAATTCTTCCTCGCATATCTCCACAACAAGTGCATGCGAATATCCGGCAACCATCCTCAGAAAAAATGAAAATGAGAAAGGTTAGAAGACATAATCAATGAAAATGGAATGTAAAATAAAGTCAAGTTTAGTTTTCCTCCTTGTGGGATTGATGGGATGTTCTAATCAAGCATCTGAAGAGGGAGGAGGTAAAAGCTGGTACGGAAGAATGCAGATTAGCGCAGCTTTTGCTCGGATACTAGGAAGGGATCACTGCAAAGAAGGCGATGATCATAAAAATGCCGAGCGTTTAGAGAATAAATTATCAAGCTGTAACTTTACTGACAATCAGCTCATTTCAGCTGTTGTGTATCAGCGCTGCCTGACTGACTCTTTTAAGTTTTTTGAGGCTATTAAGAGCAAAGAATGTCGTGAGAAGTATGTTCCTGAAATTAGGAGCACTCTGAGGAATTTGGCAGTAAGTGCAATTGAATCAAGCTTAATTGCTGGTGTGCAGGCGTCCAACGGTCGGGAGTTAACTCAGAATTCTGCGCTTAGTCCAAAGGTTGCTCAAGATCTATGGACTACAACTTATAAAGATCCGTTTCGAAAGGCGTTGGGATTTATGAATCAGTGGGTGGTTGAGACCCGCTCACATCTTTATAGGACAAAAGCAACTGTAGACATATTTTATAGATCTGCAAGCGATCAAACATTGCTTAATCCTGAAGTCAGTTTCTTAGCAGATATGAACTATCTGAGCATCACTTTCTGGGGCCGGATCTCCGAGATCATGGAGAAAATGGAGCAGGCCAAGTATTTTAAGGTGACTAGCGATGACTTGAGTGCAGATAATAAAGGTAAAAGTAGTTCATTTGAATTTTTGGTAAATGCCCTGGAAGTCGTTAATCAGCAGGCGATTGAATTAAATGTTGACCCCGAATTAAGAGCGCAGTTATTGGCACTTGAACTTAAGGAGATTTATCCCCGAGTCAAAATCTTTGCTGAATTGCATGATTTTTCTCAAGAGATTCTTAATTCTGAAAACGTTCTACGGAATAACAATCATACTTCCAACGTTGCTTTGGGTATTTTAAGTTTGGCGGGAATTGACTTCTGTTTGAATGATTCGGCATGCTCCAGGCACAGGC
>JBDSKY010000003.1:0-11357 GCA_039916675.1 Bdellovibrionia bacterium | reverse complement strand
TGAGACAAAAAAGTATTTTTTGACCATTCGGCGAGGTGTTTCCCAAATCCGCTATTATGATCCCCCTGCTCGAAGGCGCTCTAAAAGAAAGAGTAAAGTCCCAAGCCGCCCTTGCACTCAGCGTTCTCCCATGGTGTAGTACGGGTTAAGAGCCTATACAAAAACGCTGCTACACCTCGAGAAAGGGGAAGGAATGTCGTTCCAAGTTCCTGACTATATTCGCACTTTGGTACCCTATGTTCCGGGTAAACCGATTGAAGAGACGCAAAGAGAATTCCGAATCAAGAAAGTAATCAAATTAGCGTCGAACGAGAATCCTCTGGGAGCTAGTCCGAAGGCTAAACGTGCAATTGCGTCCACTCTGGGTGAGTTAAATCGCTATCCCGATGGAAGTGGATTTCGACTCAAGCAAGCTTTGAAGAAAATGTTTCCATCGTCTCCTTCAGTAATCTTGGGCAATGGATCGAACGACGTGATCGATCATTTGATTCGAACCTTCTGTTTAGCCGGTGATGCAATAGCGACAAGCCAGGCGGCTTTTATTGCGTATAAAATTTGCGCTCAAATTCATGGCGTCAAAACTCTTGAAACTCCCTTGAATAAAGAGCTGAAATTTGATGTTAAAGAACTTGCTGATTTAGCCAGAAAAAACGATCGCGTTCGTTTAGTGTTTGTCGCTAATCCAAATAATCCTACAGGAACTTATGTCACGCGTTCAGAATTAAAAACATTGGTACGGGAGTTGTCTAGCATCCGAGATGGCTCAGTTATCTTGGTTCTCGACTACGCTTATTGGGAATATGTGACCGCTAAAGACCTGCCAAATCCTTTGGAAATTTTGCAGGAATATCCCAATACAGTGATCCTGAGAACATTTTCCAAAGTTTATGGTCTTGCAGGTTTAAGAGTAGGTTACGGTATGGGTTCATCAGAATTGATTTCCCATATGGAAAAAGTGCGACAGCCATTCAATATCAATTCATCGGCCCTGGTCGGCGCCGAGGCTGCCTTGAATGACAAGAGTTTTGTGGCACGAGCAAAACTACTGAATGAAAAAGGTATGAGTTTTTGGGAAAAACATTTGAATAAACTTGGAGTTCCTTTTTGGAAAAGCCAAGGAAATTTCATCATGATCGATTGTAAGCAAGGTTTTGGAATGTCAGGCGTTGATTTGAACAATGCTTGTTTGCCACTCGGTCTAATTTTGCGGCCAGTGGCAAACTATGGTTTACCTGATTTGCTTAGAATCACTGTGGGTACACCGGAAGAAAATAAGAAAGCCGGACAGGTTTTAAAACAAATTCAAAGCCAAACTTACAAAAGCTTAGGGCATTGAATGGAGGAGGCGTCAATTTTGGGAATACCAAAACAGGGTCCTGTTGTCGCGATAGATGGGCCTGCCGGTACCGGCAAGAGTTCAGTGGCAAGACGGTTGGCAGAGCTTTTAGGATTCATCCATGTTGATACGGGAGCATTGTATCGGGCTATTGCATTTCTGAGCCTAGAGAGAATCTCCCATTTTCCAGAAGAAAAAGAAGCAGAAGTTGCTTCCAATTTGGCACGAACCGCTCATTTAGAGTTCCATAGAATTCCCAAGCTGAATCCGGCGAATCGGATTTTCGCCAATGGTAGAGATGTAACAGACTTTATCCGGACGTCTCAAGTCAGTATGGCTTCCTCAAGAGTGTCGGCTGTTCCAGATGTGAGGAGCGCGCTTTTAGGGTTACAGCGCCGTTTAGGGTGCAAGGGTAAATCCATCTTAGAAGGAAGAGATATTGGAACAGTAGTTTTCCCCGATGCAGATTTGAAATTTTTTTTAGAGGCCACTGCTGAAGAAAGAGCAAAAAGACGATTGAGCGAAATGGAAGCTTCTGGCGTAGACGTTCCTGCTTTTGAGGAAATAAAAACCGATATTATAAATCGCGATAAAAGTGATTCTACGCGTTTGGTTGCACCCCTAAAAAAGGCGAAAGAAGCAATTGAAATAGATACAAGCTCAATGACTTTGGATCAAGTGGTTCATGCCATGGAGAATATGGTCCGTAGTCGGTTAAAATTATGAGATTTTTTGATCGATTGGAAGATCAGCCGGAGGTCCAAGGCCTTCGTCGAAACATAGGGGGAACTCGGGAGGAGCGGAGACTCCGCGGTGATGGCCCTTTAAGAATTCTTGTAATCCGACCGGATCGAATTGGGGATGTAGTTTTATCCACTCCAGTATTTGAGCTCATTAAACGCCATTATCCCAATGCTCACCTTACGGCCCTTGTGCAGGAGAATGTTTTACCTATTCTCAGGGGACTTAAAAGCGTCGAACACTTTATTACCTTCGATCCGAATGGAGTTCATGCCGGTATCAAAGGATTTTTTCGCCTGGTAACAGAGATTAGACGTCGTCATTTTCGGATCGCCATTGTTTTGCAAACCAACTGGAAGGTTTCTGCCGCAATTTTTTTTGCAAGGGTGAAGTATCGAATTGGCCCCTTGAGTAAGTTGCACTCCTATTTATTCTTTAATCGCGGAAAGCGTCAGAGGCGCTCTCATGTAGAAATGCATGAGACAGATTATAATCTTCAATTATTAAGAAAGCTGGGTGCAAGAATAAGCACTCGCCAAATACCTACTGAAATTTTTATTCCAGAATCCACCCTCACCCGGGCCTCGGGATGGCTAAAGCAAAAGGGCTGGGATTCAGACAAGGCTTTAATCCTGGTTCATCCGGGCATGGGAGGGTCTGCGCTGAATTGGCCGGAATCCCATTATATCGAATTGATTCGCTCTTTGGTAGAAGAGGGGCGGCAGATCCTGGTTTCAGGTGGTCCTGTGGAAAACGCGCTTTTGGATCGGATCGAAACCAGTCTGGCCGAAATGCCGGCCTCAGAAAAAACCAAAGTAATTTTGTATCGAAGTCGCCCACAAAACGCACCTACAGGGGAGACCGTAGATTTTCTGGCTGCTCTATGCAGCTTCTCTCAATTGGTAATTGCGCCAAGTACCGGCCCACTTCACATTGCAGTAGCTCTTAGAAAACCGGTGATAACTTTCTATCCTCCCATAAGGGTGCAAAGTGCCGTCCGCTGGGGCCCCTATTTGGAAGATGAGTCCCAGGCAAGCATCTTAGTTCCCGAAGTGTATTGTGGTCAAGAACGTGAGTGCCGCGGTAAAGTGTGTAATTACTTTCCGTGTATGAAAAGTCTTACTGTCAAACAAACCCTAGATGAAGCTCATTTTCATCTAAACCGTGCGGAAGCAGCAATCGATGCCAAAATTAAAAGTTAAAACTATTTCTCCCAGAAATTGGGATCTAAAGCGGCTGTCCTCACTTTTGGTAAAAAGCCGTCGTCGTAAAATCATGGTGATCGGTGACGTCGGAATAGATCGTTATACGATTGGGGCAGTTGAGAGAATATCTCCTGAAGCTCCTGTTCCCGTAGTTTTGGTTCAAGAGGAAAAACTGAAATTGGGATTAGCTGCAAATGTGGCTGACAATATTCAGGCACTTGGAGCCACTGCATTTTTGATTGGGGTTATAGGCAAGGATCGGTCGGCAGGGGATTTTAAAGACATCTTGAAAGAGCGAGGGGTTTCGACTGAGCATTTGGTCATAGATGCATCGAGACGTACAGCGCTGAAAGACAGGATCGTGAGTGACAGACAACAGCTTCTTAGAGTGGACTATGAAAGTCTTCATGGAGTGGATAAAGTTGTCGAAAAAAATGTTTTGAAAAATTTTACGGCGTTAGTGGACCAGGTTGATGGAATTATCGTCGAAGACTACGCTAAAGGGGTATTAACGGAAAACCTACTTCAAACTGTTTTCCAAATCGCTGGGGAACAGGGAAAATGGGTTGCGGTTGATCCTAATATGAAGACTCAGGTCTGCTATTATCGGGGAGCCACGGTTTTAACTCCCAACCTGAAAGAGGCGGAGCATTTAGCAGGTGTAAAGATAGTAGATCCGGTTTCATTGATCTTCGCGGGCGAAGAGATATTAAAGCTAAGTAATGCCAAATATGTAGTAATAACTCGCGGAAAAGATGGAATGGCCGTTTTTAGCCAAGGAAGCCCCATTGTTAATTTGATTCCTACTTCAGCTCGTGAAGTTTACGATGTTTCGGGCGCAGGGGATACCGTGATTGCTGTTCTTATGCTCGCTTTAGCTTCTGGTGGTAGTATTGAAGAGGCTTGTGTTCTAGGCAATCTTGCAGCAGGTATAGAAGTCGGTAAACGAGGCACTGCTACGGTATCGCATGAAGAGATGCGGAGTATTCTTAATAGCCCCGGAATTTAGTTGAGTGGTTTGCAAGGCGTGTGTAAGAAGGCTACCTAGAGCATCACAGCTCCAGGTAGCCCCAAATATTTAACCGCTAATTTTGATTTTCTTAATAACCACAGCAGTCTGCGGTGCATCTTGCGCACCGGTGGGGAGCTTGGAAATTTTTTCAACAATGTCCATGCCTTTTACTACTTCTCCAAAGATCGTATGTTTACCATTTAACCAAGGTGTAGGTTTAACGGTAATAAAGAACTGGGAACCATTTGTAGCGGGACCCGAGTTTGCCATAGCTAAAATGCCAGGGTGGTCAAACACAACCTTTGAATTTGTTTCGTCTTCAAACTGATAACCGGGACCGCCGGTTCCATTGCCCAGGGGATCACCACCTTGAATCATAAAGTCGGGAATCACTCGGTGAAAGGTAGTGTTATTGTACAAGGGTTTACCTTTTACCTGGTTTCCGGTTTTAGGATCTTTCCATTCTTTTTTTCCATTGGATAAGCCGATAAAGTTGAGCACTGTTTTTGGGGTGTCTTCTGAGAAGAGTTTAACGGTGATGTCGCCCTCAGATGTGGAAATGATTGCTTTGCGTTCTTTGGCAGTGGCGGCTTTGTGTTCTTTGGCTGTTGCCACGCTGCTTAGTAACAGCAGAGTTAAGATTACGAATTTTTGCGGATTTTTCAGGGTTACCATTTTTATTCTCCTTTATGTCTATTGAGTCTAACTAATACCTATTATTATTATTTTACTTATCGTACCAGTTCATTCGAAACACTTTGATGAATAGAGTTCTATCCGTCTAGCTAAAGTGGGGTAAGCCAGCCTTTTGCGTATTCGGGAAGGACTCCATGGACAATGTCCTGATAAGCTTTTTGGATCTCTTTTGTAAGAGGGCCGGGCTTGCCAAGATGAGAGGCTTTACCAATCAGACGGTTATCGATCTCTTTTACCGGTGTTATTTCGGCTGCTGTTCCAGTCAGAAAGATTTCGTCCGCACACCAGAGCTCATCGCGAGTGAAGCGAGTTTCCCGAATAGGGATCCCCTTACGCTCGAAGTATTCCAAAACCGTTCTTCTTGTAATGCCATTAAGAATAGAGTTAAGGCTGGTGGTTTTTAATACGCCGTCCTTGACCATAAAAAGATTTTCCCCGGTCCCTTCGGTAAGATAACCTTCTGCGTCCAAAAGGAGGGCTTCGTCATAGCCACTGGCCATTGCTTCACGCTTAGCTAAGACACCATTGACGTATTGTCCAGTAATTTTTCCCTTAGTCATTGAGGAATTTACATGAGGACGAATGTAGCTTGAAATTTTGAGCCGTGTGCCATCACTCATTCCTTTGTCCCCTAAATAGCTACCCCATTCCCAATTGAGGATAGCGACGTCAATAGGAGGATTTTCACCGGGATTCACACCGAGTGGGCCATCACCTACGTATACAATCGGGCGAATGTAACATTCATCAAAGCCATTGGCTTTACAGACGGCGCGGATTCCGGCGATCAGCTCTTCTAGACTAAATGGAATTTTAATATCGAGAATTTTGCAGGTTTCAAACAGGCGCTCAATATGTTCGGTAAGTCGAAAGACGGCGCCGCCTCCCTTTTTTTGCTTATAGGCCCTGATGCCTTCGAAGGCGCCTACGCCATAATGGAGAGCATGAGTAAAAAGGCTGATCTTGGCATTTTCTTCAAGGACGACTTTACCATTGAACCAAACATGAGTACCACGAGCCATAAACAAACTCCTTTGTTAAGACTACTAATATCCCTAAACGAACTATTTACCGTTCCTTTACTCCGACTTTTGATTTCCGTCCAATATCCCGTTTGAAACATTTTTGATTTCGCTAGGTGGAAGGTTTTCCAAAGTATTGGGCGGTGTAAGGCGGCGTGAGGCCATAAGTTTAATAATTTCTGATGCAGTCTCCTCTAAGGCTTTGCCAGTTACATTAAAAACAGGCCAACGTCTATTACGTTTAAAAAGTTCATTTGCATACTCAATTTCTAAATTTACTTTTTCGGGATCAGCATACTCGCCGCCCTGATTCTGCCCCAAGCGCTCTAACCTCGCCCGGCGAATGGTGGCCAGATCTTGTGCGTCGATGGTAAGCCCGATTACTCGGCGTTGGTCAACTTTGGAAACCTCTTTAGGAACTTCGAAGCCATGAATCAGAGGAATATTGGCAACCTTCCAGCCTTGATGAGAAAGATACATGGAAAGTGGAGTTTTAGAGGTTCGAGATATTCCGACAATAACAACGTCGGCTTTTTCAAGTCCTGTCAGGTCCCGCCCGTCATCATGTGCGATAGTGTATTCCATTGCTGCGATGCGTTCAAAATAGCTGTCATTCACGTCATGGAGTAGCCCGGCGATGGATTTAGGTTCATAGCCGAAATAGCCGGCTAATCCCACTAGGATTGGGCCTAAGAGATCGACGCAGGGAATAGCTTTCTCGCGAGCTCGTGTAAGGAGAAATCCGCGAAGCTGCGGAGAAACAATAGTATAGACCAACAGGTCTTGATCGATTGCCGCGTCATCGCAGATAGCGTCTATTTGGGCTTCCATCCTGACATTCTTGTACCGAGTGAAATAAACATTCTTGTTTCCAAACTGGACCATGGCTGCTTTAGTCATCAGCACGGCAGTTTCGCCTGTACCATCGGAAACAATAATAATTCTTTGTCCTGGATTTTTTTTCACCGATTTACCTCAAAGTCCCTTGCTGCGATCTTAAGCCTAAGTGTTGAAGAATGCGCTTCTTAATCTTTGTATACTGATTCTACGGCTTCCTCAAGGAATGCATAATCTCCATCAAGGAGGAACCACCTGGATTCAGGTACTTTCGTAACTAATCCACGAAACCAGGTTCGCTGTTGTTTCACGAGCTGGCGGGTAGCCAAGGTGATTTCCTCTTGCAGGCCTGCCATTCCCGGCTTCATTTTTCTGCCGGGTGGAATTACTCCAGCCAAATAATCTCTTACCTGCGCATATCCTATAGCTTGAAGGGATCTAGCATTTGGAAAACGAGCAGCTAATGATTTATATTCTTCGATTAACCCCTGCTCGAGCATCTGCTGCGTACGTACTTCAATTCTTTGGTAGAGCTCCTCTAACGGTCGATCTATCACCCAGAGTTTAAATCGAGAATCGGGATCTTTCGGAACAGCTGATTGGAGGGCGGTGGGGGTCTGACTGGTGAGTTGGAATAGTTCTAAAGCTCGAATAAGCCGGTACCGATCTGTTTGGCCAATTCGATGTGCTGCGACTGGATCAATCGTTTCCAGTTTTCGGTGCAGTTCAGGGTTCGTATTTTCCTCTAGTTTCTTCCTGAGTTCAAGATCCGCTGCCGGAGCTTTCCAAAGGCCAAATAATAGAGACTTTAAATAAAAGCCTGTTCCTCCGACAATGAGAGGTTTTTTGCCTCGGCTTTGAATTTCCCTAATTGCCGCTTCAGCTTCTCTTTTAAATTCTCCTGCAGTAAACACTTGATCAGGGTTGCTGACATCTATCAGGTGGTGTGGAGTTTGTTCCAACTCTGAACGGCTGGGTTTAGCCGTGCCGATATTCATTTTCCGATAAACCAATAAACTATCGGCATTAATAATTTCTATCTTAGGATAGCGTTGAGCAAAAGCGAGCGCGAGTCCTGTCTTACCTGTTGCGGTCGGACCGGTGAGGATACCTATCACACGCGTCTCTGAAACCATTCTTCAAATTTAGCCTGCGGGAGATAGACAACTGTGGGACGTCCGTGAGGACAATTCCAGGGGTGCTCACATTTAAAGAGTTGTTCTACAAGGTTACTTGATTCTTGCAGCTCTAAAGGGTCCCCTGCTCGGACGGAGGAGTGACAGGCCTCACTTGCCAAAAGTTCGAAGAGGGTCTCGTCTAATACTATTGAACTGTCGATTTCTCCATTCGAAGTCGTGGGGTCATTCAAGCTGAGGAGACGATCAATGAGATTTCTTAATCGAGGTTTCAGTTGGTTAAATCCCCATTCTGCGGGGACTGCTCGGAATAGAACGATAGAGTCCGACAAGTTCTCACTTTCATTGCTTTTAAAGCTTTTCGAATCTGTTTCTGTCTGGGTTTCATCGTAAAACCCGGCTTCAAATCCAAAGTATGAAATTTGCTTCAGACGGTCGGCAAGGACCTGACGGTTCTCTGTTGAGACGCGAATTGCTTCGGGAATCAAGAGGGCTTGAGAATGAAAGGCGGGTAGGGCGCTAGGGCTATTTTCGGCACCCTCAGGTTTTGATGCAGATGGGGAAGACGAGGTTCGTAGGAACTTTTTTCGAAGGTTTTCATATCGGATGCGTTCATGTGCCGCATGTTGGTCTACTAAAATCACTTCATTCTTTTTTTCATAAATCAGATAAGTATTAAAAAGAGTTCCAGCATATCGGGAAAACTCCAACGGGTCTAATTTAGCTGACGTAGTAGGGGCACTTTTTTGTGAATAGTCGGTATAACTGTTGGAGTCAAAAGAATTGGAACTGTCTCCTTGCTGCGGTCCGGCTTCTGACGCTTTCCAAAGCGAAACTGTTCCTCCAAAGTTTGGGCGTGAAGGCTGTTTATCTTGAACCGGGAAAATTTTCTCAGATCTGTATTCGTTTTTAGACCAGTTCCCACTAAAACTATTCCCTCGATCATAGGTATTAGTAGTGGGAGGCGTGAGTGGTGGACTATTGATTTGCAGAGGAGTTCCCAAAGAAGCAGCAAGTGAGGTTGCTAAAGGAGCAAAGGCAGGCTCTTTTGTCATATCTACTGCTAATCCAGCGATTGGAGAAGCTAGAAGAGGGGATGAAGATTCTTGGAATGCAGGAGCACCTAGAGGGGGCCTAAAGGATGGAGCTGCTATTGCAGGAGCACCATGTCGGGAGATCATGGATTTCACGAGGGTGTCGATTGAAGAAAATATTTTTCTAGTGTCCAGAAACCGAATTTCAATTTTGGATGGATGCACATTTACATCGATTGCGGCGGGATTGATGTCAATAAAAAGAGCAACGGCCGGATATTGCCCCGGAAGGAGCGCTTGTCTGAAAGGTGTGAGCACTGCTTGTTGGAGGACGCGGTCTTTTACTGCTCTCGAATTTACAACTTGAATCAATTTTCGGCTGTTGGATGTACTTAAGCCTTGTACCCAGTGAAGGCGAACTTTAAGCCCAAGGTCTCGAAATCCATCCTGTTCGTGCTCTGCTGTTACTACCGGATAGTCATCGCCATCCGATAAGATTGCACGAACGCGCGAGACTTCATCCTCAGGTCTTAAAGTTAGTACTGTTCGATCATTACTTACTAAGCGAAATCCAACATGAGGATATGCAAGGGCTAAACGCTCCAGCCATTCCCGGGTTTGGGTAACCTCTGCGGCTTGGGATTTCAGAAATTTTAAACGAGCCGGGATTTGGGAAAATAGGCCCGTAGCGCGAATTCGTGTGCCGTGGTGAGAATTTAAAAAATAGCCAAAAGTCACGAGAGACGGACTAGGTTTCTCTATCCGGCGTTGCGTTACATCGCCAGCCAAAAGCTCGTAGGCATCCTTGGAGTCTGCCGTTCGGGAAACAATGCTCAAATCAGAGACTGCCGCTACACTGGCCAGTGCTTCTCCCCGAAACCCTAGAGTAGCGATTTTTTCCAAATCTTCTAAACTGCTTAACTTGCTCGTGGCATGTCGTTCAATACTGAGTGCGAGGTCCTCAGCTGCCATGCCGTGGCCATTGTCTAAAATCTCAATTAAACTTTTGCCGCCATCCTCAAGGATAACGGCTACTTCGGTTGCACCTGCATCTAGGGAGTTTTCCACTAGTTCCTTGATAACGCTTGCAGGGCGTTCAATCACTTCGCCTGCTGCAATTCGTTCAGCCACTCCCGGTGGGAGTAGGCTAATCTTAGTTCGTGCTTTGCATTCCGCTTTTTTTGATTCCATCGAGCGCAGTCCACCATGCCTAGCCAAGGATATCAAGTGTCTCGGGTGGAAGCAGCGACTTATTTACGTTCGGCCTTTATTTTACCACCGGGAAGCCTGAAGCGATCCAATCACCCATCCCCGAGTCGGAGATACAAACAAGGTTGGTTAGTCCAAGTTTTTCAAGGGCCTGGCATGCTCTGCCAGCTCTTCCGCCTGCCTGGCAATGAATGTAAACAGTTTTATATTTTTTCAATTCTTCAGCGTGCTTGCCGACTTGATCATGAGGAATGTTCCGGCTTCCCTGAATATGGCCTGAGCCGAACTCGTCAGCACTTCGAACATCTACAATCAGATCCTTCGAGCCGAGGGAGTTTAACTTAGAGTGGAGGTCTTTCATTGAAATATTTGTGTTCGCCATTTTAAATTTCCTATTTCCTTATTGATGATCTCTAGGAATCACTTCATCCCATGTTTTTTTCCGAATCAACTTTCCATCTTCAAATAATTGTCGGGTGTATTGAAAATAAAAAGACGTTCGGTCGCCTGTAAATTTAAGATGACCTTCCCATTTTAGTGAACGATTTGGGAGAAATATTTTTGTCTCTGAATAGCCTTTGACTGAGCTTGTATCGGTTCGATGATCTTGTGCGAAATAACTAATTTCTTCGTAGTTCTTAATAAGACCCCAGGGAAACTGCGTTTCATCTCCGCCCTTCCAGGTGGCCCTTGTTGAAACGTTCCTATGATCTCGCTGAATAAACCATTCTTCAGGCCAGTGGCCTCCTCTACTATCCACATCTGGCAGTTGATTGGTATCATTGGGGGGATAAAATTTTGGAATGGACTCAGGTTTGACCGGAACAATGGGAATGGAAATAATGGAAGGGGTATGGATTCCAGAATACAAGGATGTCGTCATCAGATCCGGTGATGGGAAAATCATAGGCCAAAGGGAATTCGAAACGGCTACGCGAATTCGATGCCCTTCGGGGACGACCCAAGAAGTGAAATGCAAATCGAACTGAAGAGTAAACACTTCGTTTTTAGGGATGGCTTTAGGTTCTGTCGCTGAATCACGATGGGCACCATTCATTCCTGCACCTGTGATTAATGTTGAGGTGCCATCCGGGGCAATGTCAGTTAACCTCACGAACCAGTTTGCTTG
>JBDSKY010000002.1:0-3290 GCA_039916675.1 Bdellovibrionia bacterium | reverse complement strand
ATGGACAAATCTATAAAGTTGAAAAACGAAGTCCGTCTCAAAGATTCAGATACTACTGTCGCAACGCCTCAAGGTCAGATAATTCAGGAAGGTATGAATCTTCTGACTCAAATGGCGGCTGCCTATTTTGGTTCGGGCGCAAAGAAACTCGAAAGCATTGAGAGGTCACTCGGCCAAGAGGACCGCCAAGCAGCTAATAATCTGCTCGATACAAATGATTCTAATTCCGTAGTTATAATAATCGATGAGAAAGGCAGTATCGAATCATTTGATTTGAAGGCGGAAAAATTTTTTGATCGTCCAGCCCAAGAAGTTCTCGGAAAAAATATTCAGATCCTCTTAGACTGCTCTGAGGAACAACGAAATTCTTTAACTTCAGACATTACATCTCTCTCAGCTATATTGCAGGGTTGTCGCAAGGAAGGGGCCGTCTTTCCGATTAAACTTCGCATCACTCCTTTTCTTTTTGGGGGAAAGAGTTTTTTTACAGTTTTAATTCATAATGTAAGTGAGCAAGTCGATTCTTCAGAAAAACAACACAAAATTGAAGCCCGTTTTCGAAACCTAGTGGAGCAAATCCCCGCTGTCACCTTTACGGCATCTTTTGAAGAACATTCTCACGAGCTGTATGTTAGTCCACAGATCGAGTCTCTCCTTGGCTTTTCACCTAAGGAATGGATCTCAGATCCGATTCAATGGTACCATCATATCTATCCGGAAGACCGAAGCCGCATAAGCACTGAGTTCGCGCGCACATGCATTGAAGGGACCTCTTTCCGAGGTGAATATAGAGTGATCACGCGTGACAGGCGCGTTTTATGGATCCATTGTGAAGCGAGAATGGTGCGAGACAATCAGGGCAACCCACTTTTTCTTCAAGGTGTTGGGTTTGACATTACCGAAACTAAAAGCGGTGAAGAGAAGGTTAGAGCTTCACTTCATGAGAAAGAGGTACTCCTAAAGGAAATTCATCATCGTGTGAAAAACAACCTTCAAATCACTTCAAGTCTACTTCGACTCCAGGCATCGAAAATCAAAGACGATCACGCTCTTAGTATGTTCAAAGAGAGCGAGCAGAGGATTCGCTCCATTGCTCTGGTCCATGAAAAACTCTACCAATCCGAGGATCTGGCACGAGTAGATTTTGCCGAATATATCCGAGATCTGTGCACTCATCTGGCCCGCTTCTACAATCTTAATTCATCACAAGTTACACTCAGGCTGGATCTTGAATCCGTAAACTTAGGTATAGATCAAGCGGTTCCCTGCGCTCTTATTTTAAATGAGCTAATTTCAAATAGCATTAAGCATGCGTTTCCTTTGGAAAGGAAAGGAGAAATCTTCATTTCCTTTCACCAGATTGAAAACAAATCTAAAGAAAATAAAAAGGGTGCCAAATCTCAGATTTACGAACTGTGCGTAAAAGACACTGGACCTGGATTTCCTAAAGGGTTTGATTGGAAAAAGGCTAAGAGTCTGGGCCTTAGGCTAATCACGGATTTGACCAATCAAATCGGAGGAAAGATTAGCCTACGAGAAGAAAGCTCCGGCACCGACCTTTCAGTTGTGTTCACAAAGCAAGAAAAAGGACTCTTAATCTCTTAGATCAATAATTTTCTTTCACGACCCAAGCCCCATCTTCTTTTCCAAGATCGTGCAGCTCAAAGCAACCGTAATTAAAGGATCAACCGCCGACTGATTTTCTCGATCCATTTTCGGTACTTGGTCAAGCAGTTTAAGTACCTTTTTTTGATCATAAAATGAGTTGTCAGCAAAATCCTTCGATCTAAACGTGTCCTGCGCCAATATAAATAACGCTGACGTGGGAGAAGTCGCGGCGGGTGGAGCCAAGAACGGATGTTTTTGCCTTCGATAGACTGTGTCAGTCAGAAAAGGTTTCGCAGCCTCGCGAAGAAGAAATTTTTCCGTCAAATCTTTTCGGATCTTAAGTTCGATAGGAAGTTTAACTACGTGTTCTACTAATTTATGATCTAAAAAAGGCAAGCGTCCTTCAATCGAATGAGCCATTTCCATGCGATCGCCCAGTACAGTGAGTAAATAAGAAGGGAGCATTGTACATGACCAGAGATAAAGAGATTGGTTAAGTTGAGACCTCCCTTTTAGCTGCCGCGGTATATCTAATTCGTTCAACCAAACTTTCCAGCTGTCCCTATTTCGGTACGAGGCCCTAAATTCATCTTTAAATAATCCAAACTTCTCCATAGCAGATTCAGCACCCTGTGCATGTGCCCCTATAAACGATGGAACATATCCCAGCGTATCTTTTAAACCACCCAAGGTGGAGGGCGTTCCAGATGCTAACATCATAGGACGGGAAACTGCGTTTGTCTCGATTAGGTGAGCCAACTGGGCATCGATATTTGTCTGGTCACTATGATGATTTAAGTAATCTTTACGAAAATGGACGTAACCTGCAAAAATCTCGTCAGCCCCTTCTCCGGTAAGCACCGCCTTGAATCCCGCATCACGGACTCCTTTGCTAAGCAGGTATTTAGCCACCCCGTGAGTATTCACAAAAGGAGTTTCAGCCTGCCAAAGCGCCTCTGCAAAATGCTCGGACAAGTCATTCCACCGAACTGGAATTTCATGATAGACAGAATTAGAAAACTTAGCCATCTCACGAGCTATAGCACTCTCATCGTATTCCATCTCATCAGGAAACGAGAGCGTGAAAGCATGAACCGGTGTACTCACTTGACTAGCTGCTGCGCCCAAAACGCTGCAGGAATCTAATCCCCCACTGAGGTAACTAGCGACAGGAACATCAGCTCGCAGGCGGAGTTTCACGGCTTCCTGAAATTTTTCACGCAACTGAAGGATCTCTTCCTGAAGATCGACTTTGCGCCCCTCTGTTTCCGCAGCAAGAGGATAGTCAAAATCCCAATAAGGTATGATTCGAGGGTTAAGGAAACCCGAATCTGCTGAAGTCAGTAAAAAATGAGCAGGAGGAACTTGAAAGACATTTCGGTAAAGAGTTCGATGGCTAGGAAGAAACCAAGTGGATTGCAGCTGGTAGAAAGATTCGCGATCCCATTGCGCGGGAACTCCCATAGCAAAAAGGGCTTTCACTTCGGAAGCAAAATAAAGATTTCCAATATGAATTGCATAAAAGAGCGGCTTGATTCCGAAACGATCTCTTGCTGCAAAAACTTGGCGGTTATTGCGATCCCATAAAACAAAAGCGAATTCTCCTCGCAACTCCTGCAGGGCCCCGGTTCCAAGCTCTTCGTATAAGGGGAGTAAAATTTCGCTATCAGATGCTGTACGAA
>JBDSKY010000001.1:0-3930 GCA_039916675.1 Bdellovibrionia bacterium | reverse complement strand
AGTCCTCCGTGGAGGCAGTTATTTAGTTGAGGCCAACGAATGCCGCTCTGCGCGCCGAGCATTTAATCGACCTGAATACAAGGGCCGGGATATTGGCTTCCGCCTTGTTCGGGTTTTGAAAAGCAGCCTTCGCTAACCGACAGCGCAACGGTAGTTTAAAGTAGATTAGCTTACTGCTGTTGGGACCTTGTGCGGCAAAGCTAATAGTCTATTTACTATATTATTATATTACGATAATAGATAAATATGTTCCCAATTATTTTGAAAGCATTAGTTTTAACTGCATCTTTGGAAACTCGTGCAGTTTGCCCTCAGGTATTTGTAAATCCAGATGGAATTAGAAATTCATCAAGCTTGGTAATTAAGGGTTTGCCTCTTGCTCGCGAGATTCGCTCCCAAGTCGCTGCTCGAGCTAAAGCCTTTCAGGATGGAGTGGGCCGCGCTCCTAGACTGGTAGGAGTAAACATGGGCTTTGATCCTGCTACACAGGTCAACACTTTACATCGAAAAAAATTATCTAAGGAATTATGGATCGATGATATCTCACTTGATTTGCCTGAAAACCTCACTTCAATAGAGGCGAAAGCCGAAATCGACAGGATTTATCAAGATGAGAGCGTGGACGCGATCTTAATTCATCGACCTTTACCAAGCGGTTATTCAGAGGAAGCGGTGACGAGTTGGATTGATCCTGAAAAGGACGCAGATGGTCACGATCCACTGAATGCAGGAAAATAGGACATCATGAAGTCCCTGCCAAATTCGTAAGCAAGTAGTGGATTATGGAGCCTAACTACTGGGATTTTTGGAACATTGCCTTGAAGAATATCTTCAATGCTGGGATTTGTTCCAGCAGTCATGGCAATTGTATCGCCATCACACGACATTCCAGCTGTAATCCATAAAATAGTAATTTCTTTAATCGGCTCTTTGACGGGAGGTGTAAATTGAGTTTCTATTTGTTCTCCTGTAAAATTTTAAATTTAAGTTAACAAATTCTTGATATTGGTAGATGCAAGAAGTGCGACGATTCGTTTGAGAATGCAAATGGACGCGACTGCGCTTTGGAATCTGAAAGACCTGGATGCTGATCACCATTTTTCAGCTGTACTGCGTGATTGTACGTGGGTTCTTGCGATGCAGCGGAATTTTCCGTCCATCCGTCGTTATGCTGCTCGCAGCACGTCCTTGAGCTTCTGATAGCAACGGACTCTTACTTAGTCTCCGACAGCCCTTCCTCAGAAGTAAAGATCCGAGTTCCCTTTTTATCAGCCTTTTTAATCTTGTCCTCTAGCACTTTTAGACGATCTCTACTTTTGGCGGCATCAGTCGCCAGATTGTCCATTCGGGAGCGGGCTTGCTCATGCGAAGTGATCATGGAGTGCGAAGTCGACTTCATTTTTTCGAGACGGTTGTAAGGTCGGCCCTTTTTTGCTTCACGAGCCGATAAGACATCTTGGTAATTCACTTTCGCATTGGAGTGCGCATGCTTGGCCTCCTCTGCGATCTCTGCGGTTCTCTCGTGGAGCTTGATTGAATTATTTAAGGCGCTCTTGGCCTTCTCAGCATGTCTCTTGCGATCCTCAAGTTCAAGGTTTTTAGCAGAGCGCTCTGCAGCTTCTGAATGCCTCTGAAATTCAGCTTCTTTGTTCCGGGCGGAAATTCCAGCCTTCTCTGCATTCACCGACAACTTATTTGCAGAGGTCGAATTGTGCATCGCTTTACTCTTCAAGCTTTCGATATTTTTGTCTGAAGCAACTACTGCAGAAGTAAGTACTAGCATTGCGCCTATTGCTGAACAGATCATTTTAAGCATACTTTAATTCCAGCATGGTCTGAACTTAATCTCAAGAATAATCTGAATCTAATAGAGGGAGAGCAAAGTCGGTTCCAGGACCGCCAGAGACCAATCTCGCCCGAACTCTCTTCCTTCACAACTCGTTTTGCCCATGATCAGATTCGTCAAGACAACGAAGCAACGCTCATCCACTAGAGAGAAAAATAAATCGATCTTTCCCAATTGAATTTCCATTGCCGGCCGACTAACGATCCCCTATAAATCTTCACCATGATGAAGTTCAAGATTGTTAGCCTCATATTGGTAACCCTTTTCACGACAGGAACTTTCCCCCAACTAAGCTCTTTGGCTTGGGCGGATGCCGTTTCCTCTCGAATTGTCACCGAAAGCGAACCCGATCGGACTCCGGTATCGGTGCATGTCACTTGGATTAACTGGGAATCCAGCTTTCGAAACTCTGGACTTAAAATTGGAGACTACATAGTAGCTGTGAGTTCTCCTGATTTAGCAGGGGGCATGATGCGCTTAGATGTGAACTCCTTGAAAAATGGGATCGCTCCTGGCGGTTACGCCGAAGAAACATTCTGGAACAACGCGGCAGCAATGGAAGGCGATAGTCTAGAATTTATTGTTCTGCGAGATGGACAAGAGATTGCCATTCCAGGTGTCTTAGTGGCTGAAAAATTTTACTACACTCCCACCAATCGCCGAGCCTTGGGCGACAATGGTCCCGATCAGATGTCCAACAGCGGACTCCCCGGAAGCCCTTGGTCCTTTTGGTACGACGATTTCATCAAGAAGGCCTCTTACATTCTAGACGATGTCTGGAACAAAAACTCCACTTTTCATAATCAAAGAGAACTCAAGGAATGGCGAGAAGCACATGAAGAACGTGTGCGTTACCTAGTTGCCAACCATCCCGGAAAGTTCACCTCAGCCGTCGCAGCAGATTTCGAAACGGTACGGACTAACCTTGAAGGAGAGAGAGTCACCGTAACTCCCGCTTCGCAGGAATGGCGTAAATCAGGAGCCCAATCCCTTCATATCGCCAAGGAAGTCGGCTTAGAGCGGATGGCTACAATCAAAAAAGAAAATCCTACTCAATGGATACGCACCTTCCCTGCTCCCCATCCCATCACAACTGGGAATCTGGCCCGCTGGATGGGAAAGTGGATTGAACTCCCTAAAATTAAAGAGCAGGATTCCATAACAGATTTAGGAATTACATATTTTGTCTCGGGCAACTCCAATGATGGGTACTGGATTGTTCCAGGTAAGACACCTATTATGGATCAGTTCTTTGATACTTTTTTTCAATTCCAATCTCTTTATTCTTCACAGCTCTCAATGGAACTTTACTTCTACGCCAAAATCACTCCTGAAGCGAAGATGGTTCAGTTCAAAGGCCGCACCATCACTGCCTTTGTGGTTGAGCCCTTTGCAGGATATGTTGGAGACCGCTCCAACGACCTTGATTCCAATGCAGTAGTCCCTGGCTATTTCATAGATTTAAGACAGCAACCTAGTATTCCTGTGTCGGGCACCAACCGCCTCCGCATTCCATTTGCAGGAGAAGAAGGAGTTCCCAGACCCGAACTCAGTACACCCACTGCGAGTTCAAGCCCCGGTGAAGTTATGACTATGCTCATCCGAGCCATCCAATTTGCAAGGCAGGATCTCTGGGAAAGCTTATTTGCGGACTGGGATTTTTATGAGCAAGCCCCTTATCCACCCGTATTTATGCCTAATCATGGGTATACTTCAGGGACTTTCCGCATAAACTGGGACCAGGCACGTGCCCTACTCACGAACTTTGAAGATCAAAGACCGGATGTTGTAGATGTCCGAGTGAGCCGTGAATTTCCTGCGGTACGAATTTTCGAAGGTGATGCAGCGCGAGGGATCCCCCCCATCGATGAAACCAAGGTGTATGTCGATCACATCATCCGTATCACCCCTGACTCCACTCCAGGCTCATATGATGGTGAATTCCGGGTCTTCACGAGTATGTACGTAAGACGTGTGTGGCGTCTTCAACGTTTAGGCCCATCTGCTCCTTGGAAAATCTCTGAGATCCAGGCTCTCTAATTTTAACTGTCTTTTTAACTCTCTAAGGATTCACTTATGCGACC